>JAHIZQ010000266.1 GCA_018814505.1 Candidatus Omnitrophota bacterium | reverse complement strand
TGGGATACGGCGACTCAAGTTATTACCGCCTTCTTGAAGTTGTGCATCACATAGCTAAAAACCCTTACATTGGAAAAGATGCTGAAAGAAAAAAACTGAAAGGCAAAGTTTCTGAACATATAGATAAATTTGAGAAGGAACTGCGTGACATTAAATCGAACATTCGCCTATATCTTCAAGTAAAACGTGAATGGAACACATTAGAAAAAATGATTCGCGACGGGGAAATTTCTCCCGAACGCTTAAAAGCGTCTTTGAATAAACTTAAAGAATTAGGCGCGCGTTGCAAAACACTTAAACAAAAAATCGAAACCGCACAATTAGAAAATATGCACTTGGCTGACCAAATCGACACGAATAAACGGTTTAATTATGAACAAGAAACCATGTATGGAAAATTATTTGATTCCAATAAAAAACATAAGCATCGCGTGGAAATTAGTATGCTTATCAGGAAAATGGCTGAAGAGTACCGCAGACAAAAAGAACAATCCGCCGGATACATGGAAGCTTTTCTGTTTCAAGATAAGGTGGAACTTTTTATGAACCGCGAGCTGGAAAGTGTTATTAAAAGTTTTTCTGACTTCGAAATCAACACACTTCTAACAGATATGAATACAGCGCGTAAAGAAAAAGCGCTTAAAGAGAAAGCCCCTGTCCCAAAAGAGTTGACCGCGGCTGATTTATTAAACCCGCTCGCACTGCAACAACAGGACTTATATGTAAAAGGTAAAACTGAAAAAGGGTTTAATGCTTTTGGACGAGCAATTCAAACGCAAATAATTGAAAAAATACGCGATGGCGAAGACGGGTTACTGGAACTAGCCGCGGACGAAGACATTTTTAACGAAAACAACAAGCGCCATAACGAATTTATAATCAAAGGAACCGGGCTTTTTATATTCGGCATTTTAATGGAAAAAGATTTTAGGGTAAAAGGTCAGAACATGCGTATTTTTGCCGGAAGTAAACTCGCGATAGGAAAAATTCTTGAGTTTCCTACAGGTGAAGGTAAAACTTCAACCACTTGTCTTGCATTGTGGTTAAGAGCCCTTACCGGAAAACCGGTTTTTTCCATAGAAACAACTGATGGTCTCGCGAAACGTAACGCGAGCACTGAAGGCGAAGGTATGGGAAGAGTGTATGAACGGCTTATGGGTAACAATTTTACCGTACGGCATATCAATATCAAGAGTAGTGAAAAAAAGCTGACGGAAGCTTTTACCACACCCGGGGTAACATACGTCAGCATCGCGAACCTTGGATTTTTAATGCAGGAAGATGATGATGACCGGCGTAAACGAATCTTTGGTAATAGTCTTGACGCGAACGACGAACTTAACTTTTACTTTGCTAACATAGACGAAATTGACGAAGTTTTAATGGATCAGTTTCTTACCGACTACATCATAGCGGAATTCGGAAAACCCTTTAATGCCGACTCAAACGAAAAAAATCGCCTTTTGAATTACGCGAGGTTAGCAAAAGTGATTAAAGAAAAGGTTTCCGAAGGCGTTCTAGACGTTAATGAGCTTCAAGTCGGTTGGATTGACGACACGCCTCTCAATCAAAAAAAGCGCGATCACAATGATAAATCTATTTGCACAATTGACCACAAAAACCGGCAAATAACTCTTACCCGGCACGGTAGGGCAGTAATTGAAGGGTTATATTCGGATCTTGGAAAGAAAATGGGCGCGGAAAGTATGGAAGACTTTGAAGAAGGAATTCACTGCGCGTTAACTGTTATTTTTAGCCGTGTACGGGGCAAACATTTTGAAGTAATCGAAGACGAACACGGAGGAATTTCCATTAAACTTAAAGACGTGGCAGGCGCGTTAAACAACCAAAGAGAACAAAGATACGGCGCGTATTTGGAAGCCATGATCGCCTTAGATTACTCGGAAATTAACAAGGAAGGAAAACAGCCCCCCGTTTCAGGAGAAAATCTTACCAAAAGCAGGATGAGCGGACAGGATGTCATAAACAGATTTCATGGGAAATTCGGCGGAGACAGTGGTACCATGCCCAAAGAACAAATAGCCGATGAAATGCGGGAAAACTTTGGCAAAGGTCTGGATGACATTATCCAGCTCGCAAGAATGTATAAAAGAGCTGTCATTACAAAAGAAACTGAGAACGTGGCTACTTTTGAAGAACTTTATGAACGGCTCGCGGATGAAGTAAAAGCAGGACGCGAAAACGACAATTCTCCAAAACCCATAATTCTTTGCGATGGCGGTCATGCCAGGGACGCGTTTACTGTAATCCTGGATGAACTGGAAATCCCTGAAGAATATATGCATCTAATTTTAGCAAACGATGATATTGAAATAGCAGAATGCTTCGCGGGTTTGCCGCGCCATATTTCGGTTGGAACGTCACTCTTGGGAAGAGGTATTAATATGGCTCTTCCCAAATGGGAGAACGGCGTAAAATATCTGCGTGAAATTATTGAAAATGAAACCTTGGCAGACAGTTTTGACCGATGGAATGCCGAAAAAATTGTACAAATCATAATCGAAACAATACTAAGCCTTGACAAAACTCGGGAAATGGATTCGCTCAATGAAAACTCTTTAGAAAGACTTTATCTAATACAGGACTTGAGAACGGCTTTAAACGATCTCTCAAATTTACTTGACGTCAACATTGCGGACACAAAAAAAGAACGGGCTACAGCTGAAACAAAACTTGGGCGTGCTGAAAAAGAACTTCGAAACCTTAAAGAAAAAGCAATTTTACATAAAGAGGTGCCCCTAGAATTACAAACACAAATTTCAACAAAACACGACGAAATTCAAAAATATCTCCAGGAAATGGAAGACCTCTTAGGCTTTATTTTTCCAGGGAAACTTCACATAGAACTTTTTAAAGCTGAACAAGCTTGGAAAACCGCGTGCGACAACCGTGACGCGGAAGGCATCAAAGAAGCTTATGACAAAAAAGAGCTTCTAAAAGAACAGCTTAACGCGAAACGAGGCGAAGGAAAACACAAAGAAGATTTCAACAAGCAATTATTTCTTCACGCGTTTGAAATTATTATCGCCTCGCGCGTGAACGGTCTAGAACTTGAGCAGGAAGACATGAAAACGGCACGGTTAAGCGCCCAGGTTGGAGGAAGAGCCGCGCGTGTCTTGGATCCGGGAAGTAAACGTGTCTGGCGAGTTTTGGGCGTACCTGACCTGGATAACGCTAAAACCATCGATCAGAACAGTGATTTTGCTACCATAGGCGTTCCGGGTTGGTATGACTCAGCTCTTCCATTACCGGCAGACAAACAAAAAGAGTATCAAAAAAGAAGAAAACGCGTTTTTGAATATGCTGACGGTTACCGTAAAGAGCTCGTAGAACGCATCATGAAAATCGAATCGCATTGGTATATGTCGTTAAAAGGGCGTTATAAGTTCAACACAAAAAAAATAAAACAGGAAGAGCAGTTAAAAATAAGACTTAGTCACAAAAAGATCGAAAGAAACCGCCTTGCGGCGTTAAAGATCTCCAATTTTATATTGGATGAAGAAATTCGCCAAATCGAGGAAGATTTGCTTTATATCAAGCTTTCTCGGACAGAAATCATTAAAGACCGCCAAGAAATCCAAAACGATCTTAAAAAAACAGCACAGCAAAGAATACGCGCGATGAAGGAAACCAAAGAAGCTTTTCAACAAAACCGCGAAAAGAATGAAGAAATACGCGAAAAAATGGATTTGTATTTTTATATCGGTCAATGTAACCGCGATAAAATTGATTCTGAGTCACGTATCTTGCGCGGCGTTTTAACAAATGTTATGTATCGCGTGGCAGTGAAGCGCCGACCTTTCGAAAAAAAGGAGTACGAAAAAATAACCAAACATGGCGTGACAATTGAAGAAGAGAGCAAAGATCCTGTACAACTCGCGAATTCAAAAGAATTAACAGAAAATATAATTGACGAAATTTTGGATTATGCCATTACTGGTAAAACAATTAAGGATAAAAAACAAAAAACGAAGACTCTAAAAAAAGCTTGGAAAGACGCGAAAGATTTTGACGAACATACGAAACGTTTGCGCGCCGTCCTTGAAATTACTTTGACACTGAGTAAAAGCGGGATAACAATTGACGCTCTCATGCAAAAGCTTGGCTACAAGAAAACCCGCCTTGAGGAACTTGCGAAAAACAAAAGGGCGTTTAAAAAAGCGCTCAAAAAATTGCGGAAACAATTAAAAAAAGAACTCGGTCAACATCTGCTATTCAATCTAGTATATCTTGAAGTAGCCCGAGGCAGAGTAAAATCAGATATTATTGAAGAAGAACAAAGCCTTATGGCGCAATACCAACATAGAATCAATGCCTCAAACAAAAAACCAGTAGCGAAAGACTTTGAGAATAAACTTACTGAAACTACGGAAACTTTTTTAACTGACTACACGCAAAATCTTGCCAGAGCCTTCTTAATAGAAGCGCTTGAAAATAACAAAGAAAAACTGCCCGGTAAAACGCGAGTTGAAGCGGTTAACCAAATCGAAATGGCACTTGCTACAAAAGAGGCCGCTACGAAAGCGGACCAGGAACAGCCTCAAGACAATTTTAAGGTTAGATTCCAGAAATTTTTGAGAAATCTTGAAAGAAGAATATTTGAAAAAGGTCTCGAGGTTGGAGAAATAACAAAACCGACAAACAGTGAAAGATGGATTGACCCACCCCCAGTTATGGCATTAGGGCAGAGTAGTGAAACAATCCGGCAGGTGGAATACGGCACAAAAAAAACAACCGACTGGACTGGGGAACAAGTCGCCTTTCCCTCTGGCGGCATAATAATGAAAGCAAATGCAGTAACTCCCAGTATTGAAGAAAACCTGAATGAACGCGCGCAGGAAACAGAAGCAAAAAAAATTCAAGAAAAAATAAAAGAAAGACGTAAAACAAAAGCAAAGGATGTTGATAGGTGCATTTCCAAAGCGTTTAACAACGCCATGAGCGCGTCAGAGCCGATACCGGAACCACCATACGAATTCGATATGTACGTGGCGCTTGACGACGAAAATGAGAAAGGACAGCTTTATAAATCCGCGAAATTTTTAGCAAAAGAAAATAATGTTAAACCCGGGGCGCGGATTATTATTGAAGAAATAAAAGAAGAACTTCGCAATGGCGAAATATTTCTTATCCCAAAAAGAATGCGCGCGGTTTTTGAAGAAAACGGCGTTCTTGTTGTGCAAGAAATTACAAACGGAGTAGACGCTTCTCCCATCACTGACGGTGAGTGTTAAAAAAACGCGCTTAATGTGCCCAAGCTTTCGAACGGACAGGTAATACTCTTCGTAAACGGCAAAATCAAAAGTGAACATATGCCCGCGTTAATCGAAACCGCCGGATCCGAATCCGACCCGAACAAAGTAACCGTCCTGGGCGTAAACGACTTTGATTTAAAACAAAAGAGAATAACCGGCATAAAGATTTCTCAAATTGCTGAAAGTTTTGAAATTGACAGAAACATTGTTAGGGATATTCTGGCTATAAACCCTGGTATAAATGATGAAGAACTTGCCAGCCGTCTGTCGCGCGCGTCTGAAAAAACTAATATTGACGCGTTTAATTTAGTTAGACGAAACAATGTGGGAAACATTGAATCCCGCAGAAGGATTGTTAAGAAAAAAGAGAATCTTACCATAATTGAAGACCTGGGTACGGGCAGGTTTTCCGGCGATGTTTTGCTGTATGTTCGCAGATTAAACAGTTGGATAAACGCGGCTTGCGGCAACGCGGCAATGCCGTCTATTCCAGGTCTGGATGTGTCTCAATTTATGCCGGGAGGCATAAAAATGCCGGCGTCCTCAGTCATTTCAGACGAAGACCCTCTTTTTAAGGATGTTCTTCCGTTTGGGTCAAGAGAACCCGGAAGCGTGTGCCCTGAAAACATTACCATTGAAGAGGAAAACGGAAAAATCATCCTTAAAGTAGGTGAAGTTTCTTTTCAAGAAGATGCTATTGACGAATATGCTGAAACAGTTCCGGAATCAGAACCGTTTTTGAAAGGAAGCCGGCTCTGGAGAAATTTCCTGCGCCGCTTGCAACCTTTACTTTTGTGGATAATGCTAGCGCCAAATCCAAAAGTAAGAGGCATGATTTTTGTGGTAAGCGCGGCAGGTATTTTATCATGTCTGGCTTTGCCGTTATTTGGCGCTACTATTGCAACTAGCGGTATAATGATATCAACGGCTCTAATATCTATTCCGGCTATGAAGATTTTTGAACGTTTGTATCTTAATCTGGGGTCATCAGAACACGCAATCCGAAACAAACTAATTTTTCTCGGCATAACTGCCGTATTGGTGGCAATAGGCGCATATTTCGCGGCTCTTCCACTTTTAGAAATTTTGGGATCATTATCCTTGCCCTCATGGCTCAATGTAATGCGCCTAAAACCAGTCCTAATGCCCATAATGAAATACGCGGTAATCGTTATTGCGAGTTTTAAACTTTTAAAGAAAGGATTTATTTCAGGGAAAAACTGGGTTTGGGATCATCTCATCAAACCCAAGAAGAAAAGAACGGTTGAAGTATCGGAAGAAATAATAGGTTTTAACGCCGCAAAAAAAGCATACGATGATTCCATGAAAAAGAACGCGAAACTTGTGCGAGAACGTTTTAACCTTCCCGATGACACCGATATTTCCAGGTCACAGCGCTCCATTTTTGTTAAAGAAAAAGCAGAGAAAATTCTGAGACGGCAGATTGGTCTCTCAGATAACGAAACTTTGGATTTTAGCCTGATAGACGGTTTTATTAACGTATCTTTAGCTGATAAAAAAACCGACGCGCTCATAAAAGAACTCGCGGATAAATTTAAAGAACAAGCCAAACTACGCGGACAAGGCACGGAGGGCGGCAAACCCGACCCTGACAAAGCCATAAAACTTTATGAATTTGCCATTTATCTCAACAGGCACCGCCTTTTAATGAAAGGCGCGGATAAAAGAATTATTTATGCCGAGATTGCCCGGACAGGAAAACAAATTTCAGACATAAAAGACCATGGCATAAAAGACGCGAAACCATTGCCTTCTGCGGCAAAAGACATCGACGCTGAAATTAAAGAGGCGGCAAACGCGGCGCTTGGCAGTGGCCGGAATCCCTTAGTTCGTTTATACCTCCGCCTAATAAGCGAAGGTATCGGCCTTCCATTTGTGAGAAAATTCGAATTATATAACAAGGCCGAACGAACGAATAATGATGAAATGCATATAATACTTGCCGAACTTGCGTTATCATCAGACGATAAAAAAGCCGCGTCAGAACATATAAGCCGCATACTGTCAGACAATGCGGACACGAAAACCAAATTGCGAAAAGAACTGCGTGGATTCCTTTCTGTAAAAGAAGATGAGCAAAAAGAGGATAAAGCAAAAACGCAAAAAGAGGATAAAAGTAAACAATATAAAACAGTCATACTTTCAAAATTTCCAACGTTCGCCAAATACATTTTGCCAATTGTAATCACGTCAGCATATGTTTTTAGGAAAACATTCGGCGGCACCGTTGCCAAAGCAGTCGGCAAAAAAATGCCCGGATGGATAATGTCTAATACGGCAGGGAAAGTTATTACAAAATTTTTAATAGTCCCAATGGCAGAAACTTTTAAAACTATTTCAATGTTTGTTACAACGTCTGTATCCATCCCTTTTGCCGGAGTTGTTCTCCCAATGTGGGGAATAGCCCTAATTGTGTTATCAATAATCCTGTTAGTGGAAATAACCGCGGCAATTGATCATTTCATGCTTAACCGCCGGGAAAAACAGGAACTAACCAAAGTTTCTCAACTTCTGGAACAACAGAATATGAAAAAATGTTTTCCGTGGTGGGGTTTCAAATTATCCAGTTTTTCTGACGCCGCGCGAATAATAAACCGTCATCTTGACCTCTATGATAAAGAAAGTGACGAAAATTTAAAAAAGACCCACTTTGCTAACGCTAAAAAAACGGCTAATCGCCTTAAGAAAAGAAGAAGACTACGAAAATTGGACGCGATGAAGGAAAGCAACAATTTGTCTGAACTTCTTGAATGGCTACAAGTCTCATCCGCAAGCTTACGAATCGCGCGTATTGAAAACGAAGACGAAGACGAACTTAAAGCAATGGAAAAAAATATTGCCGAGACTATAAAAAATTATATATCGAAACTTAATGACGAGAACCTTCAGGTTACGGATAATCCGCGAAGTCTATTAGTCATTATCGCTGACGTAATAACAGTTCCGGAAGACTGGAAAGAAACTATTGAACTACTAAACGTGAAATTAATAAAACAGCAGGAAAATTTACTTGCTTCTGACGAATATACGAACGAAACTTTATCGGAACCTAAGGATCGTCCGATAACACCAAGATATACCTTTGAAAAAGATAATAAATCCCAGAATTTGGACAAGTTACACAAAATAATGGACATATTGGCAGGCAAAAAGGATAAGCACAAAAATGACCTCGATCTGCTAAAAGACAATATCACCGCGATTGAAAAAGACAGCATAGCGCCTATCGACTCCGCATCTATCCCGCAAAAAGAAAAAGAAAAGACAAAAGAACCTGATACAAGAATAAAGGAACTAATCAAAAAGATTACAAAAGAGAAAGAAGGCCCGGGATTTCCCGACTCTTCGCGCTTAGCGGAACTTTATTATAAACTAGCCAGCGCGTATAAAGAAAAAAGCGAAAAGCCTGACAGTGAAGAAATGCGCCAGGCCGAATTTTACCTCTCGCAGGCACAATCCGCGCTTCTTTCCAAGGGCAGAAACACGACTCAAAAACTGGTAGCATCCGGCATGGGTATATTTAAGGAAGAGGCTCTATATCGCGGCCTGCCGGCGTTTTTTCTATCAAGCGTTATATGCGCCTTAAAATATTTCGGCATTACAACCGCGCAATACAAAGTTCCTATTTTAATTTTAGGCGAAGTACCGCTACTTCAGGTTTTGTTTTTCGCGATAATTGCAGTCAGCGCGATATTTTTTATTCGTTCCCACAAAGAGGAGAGTTTCGCCGCTCCTTCAAAAAAATGGGCAACGCGCTATTCTCCTGACGTTTTAAGCTCGTTTTTAAGCGTTTTTCTGCCGTGGGCGTTTATTACGAGCGGAGTTTTTACTGAAGTCGCGGTAATCTTTATCGCGGCAGTATTAATTCATGCCACGCTTGACATGCTTATATTCAATATTAACGCGGTCATTGGCAAACAACTTCTGGGCTACGCGCTTACACAAAAAAATATATCAGAAAAGGGTTGGGCAAGCCTTACGAACGAAAATAAAGCTTTATGGAACGACATTTACAGAAATCTAACAGAAATAAAATTAGCGCGCAAAAAACTCTATGAGGGAATTTATCTTAAAGAACGTTTTCTAAAAGAAGCTTCTCTTCTAACGCAGAAGGATATGGAACTATTGCGGACAAAATTAAATGCCGCAGAAACGGGCGAAGAAAAAAAAGAACTCAAAGATAATCTTAACCTCGCGATAAAAAACCTGAATGAGTTGACATCAGAGCTTTTAAAATTACGCGGGTATAAAACCTTGTATAGAGGCGTGCCAATTTGGAACTGGCGAAAAAAATCCCGACGCGCATATCTTAACGTTTTATCCGCGTGGCTCGATAAAAACCAAAAAGAATTTAAAGAACTTAAACAGGAAAAAGCGGCAAGTGAATTGTCCGGGTTAGACACGGAGATAATAACCCGGCTCTCAGGGCTCACTGAACAGCACGCCTTTTTCGCGCTATGGAAAGCAAGACTTTCAGCGTGGTATCAAAACCGCAAAGTTGTAAAACAAAAAGAAAGAAAACAAAAAGCTACAAATAAAGTAAATCGTTTGGAAGGTCGTCTAAAAAAAGTGGAAACCGCGCTTGGGTCTGCCACTTCAGAGTTAAAAAGCAAAACCCATACAGCTGAAATTTTGCTGGAGAGAAACAACCGTACCCTAAAAGAAGAACAAATACGCCTCTTAAACGCTTATAAAGAGAAAGCCTTAAAAGAAATATCCGCGCGGCTTGATAGAAATCAAAATCCCGGGACAATTAAAAAAATCATAGAAACAACACTAAAGCCGATTATAAAAAATGATATCTCCATACAGATTAACACCCTCGAAAACTTTAAAAATGAGGATGTGGGCGACATTATCAACGATTATATTGCTCCCATCGCTAATGCCCTTATCCTCCAGACAGGCGAAAACGCGAAAGACAATATATCAGTAGTTCTTGTCCCGCTTTTTGATTCTCTTATTCTGAGAAAAAGGGAACTAATAGAATCCTCTGATACTGGCGCGTCGGCGCCTCTTTTAAATTTTCAAACAGAGGTAAATTCGCCGGTAATAAGCGCAATTTTAGACGAAATTTTTAAAAACATCAAACCCTCAGATTTAAATAGTACAGCTAAAATCGACCTAAAAAATGAAATTTATAATTGTCTCAGCGAAGCATGGATTGAAAAAAATAGTTTTTTAAAATTACAGCAAGACGAAAACGAAAGTTCTGTGGATTACGCAAAAAGGCAAAAAAAATGGATAAACAACGCCCAAAACATTAAAAACATTTATGACAACACGGTTTTGCCCTTCTTAGAAGATCCTTTCGGAATTCAGGAATCAGCAGTAAAAAAACTCGCGAAACTCTTAAATGATCCAAGAATCACCAAAGAAACTATTGAGGATATATTGAGCAAAGCATTAGCAGATTTACAAACAAAACCCAAGAACAAACTGCTTCTTACGGTGACAATACTTTGTTTAGAAAAAACAATAAAAGATGAAGAAGGCAAATATGATCCGGCAGAGCTGGACTTTTTGATAGATAAATGTGTTCTTCTCATAAAAGAACTTCCTATTGAAAAAAAGAAAGAATACGAGAATAAGCTCGTCGGATTTATTTATGACTTTATCTCAGATAAAGATAAACGCTTTGAAAAAATAAGCTTTCTTTTGTCCGACAATGAACTTAAGTTATCCAAACACTTTCTGACAGGCTTATTTAGCCGGGAAATGGGTTTAGGTGAACGCGTATCTGCGCAAATTATTACCACGATTATTAAGCATATCGCAGATGACAAAAGCACCTTAATAGGCGAGGGGGATATCCATTTTACTTTTCCTGAAATTTGTGACATGCTGGAAAAAGTTCTTGTTAATACACACATTCCTTTGATTGATAAATCGATGCTGGTCTCAACGGAAATAACCGCAATTACCGGAGAAAACCTTGACAAGATTGAACAAATTATAAAACTTTGCGAAAAACTTACCGCTAACATTGAAAACGCAGATAATTACACAAAAGCCATACAATCACTCGAAATATTCTGGTCATTTATGACGGGGCTTTATACCGTAGACATGCTTGAAATTAATGAAGATGATAGTGAAAAAATAAAAATCCAAAAAGAAAACATCATCATATCTACAAGAAACATGCTCGCGAAAGTGCTTTTTGAAGAGACAAAGGACGACCCAAAACAATTGGCAGTTAAAAACGATAATGACGCGGTTTTTATAAACCTGACAAACCTATATAACGACTATAAAGATGCTCTAAAAAAACTTAAAGAATCACAGAAAAAAGAAACCGAAAGGCTTTTAAAAGAATCCAAAGAACAAAAATACTGGGCGCATATTTATAAATCCCGATCATTTGAAGTAGAAGGGAACTATAAAGAAGCCACGCTTGAAGAATAAAAAATCATAGAACTATTCACGGAAGACATAGACGACCTTGAAAAAGATGAAAAACTTGAAGGTTTCTTGGAACGAATAAAACACAAGCCTGAAGATCTTGACCAAATAACGTTTGTACAGGATGAAATATATGCCCTGCCCACGAATATCCAAGAATTGGCACATCGGCTCGTTTTGCTTAATAACCGTGCTATTGTCTCTTATAAGACCGAAGAACGCCTTTATTCCAAACTGGGCAAAACCTCTGAAACTGACATGTCAAACGCAAAAAGCAACAGATGGATAGCACTTCATCCTGCTCAAACAATTTCAGACTTTAGAGGCGAACCCTGGGAGGCTTATCGAGAAGCCTTGGAACACATGATAATAGAAAGTTCTGATAAGGCTTCTATCCGCAAACAATACGCCGATACAATCGCCGGCGCTTACATTGACGCGAAAGTGTCTCAACGAAAAGAAAACGAAAAAGTAGATACAGCCGAGAAATCTTTAAGCGAAATAAGCAAAACGGCAGATGACAAAAAATGCTTAAACGAAAAAATATCCGGCCTTGAATCAGAAAAGAAAACTGCCAAGAATGATTTAACCGCGGCAAAATCCACGCTTAACGCATTACTTCGCAAAAAAGATGAATTAAACGCTGAACGTGAAAGAAAAGAGGCAGAAGGCGAAGACGCGCAAGCTGTTACCTCCAGTTTAATCCCACTTAGCAAGGAGATTAAGGAACTTGAAAAAAGCATAAAAGAAAAAGAGTCCAACACACAGGAAAAGGAAGGAAAATTAAAAGAACTAAAAACCGAAAAAACGGAATTAGAAACAAAAATCGAAAAACTCAAAAAGGAGCGTGCGGAAAAGACTGTTAAAGAAAACGCAAGACAAAAAGAACTTGGGAAAACTCCAAACGAACAACATGAAATGCTGGATGACGCTATTGAAAAGTATCTTGACGCGATTGAAATGACAGTTGTTTCCCCAGACAAAAAAGAAGAAGAAATAAAAGCTATTACGGAGAAACTGCAATCGTACGCTTATAAAGACAGTTGGAGCTTTGAAAAATTGATAACATCAATAGACACGCGGCTTGAGAAAATAAGATTCACGCAAACTGACAGAAAAAAACGTAAAGAACTTGAAGATGAGTTTAAAAACCTAAAACTTAAATTAACCGATCATTTTGTTGGGTTTGACATCATGAAAAAGAAACTTATAGAAGCACAAGGAAAAACTTCCGTAATAGAAAACGTTGAATTTACCAACATGGAACTTTTTACATATGTAGTCACTAAACTGCGGATTGAAAATAAACCCACGGAACTCGCGAAACTCCTTCTTAACGTGTTTATGAATAAAAAACTGGATTACAATTTACGCGTTACGGCAATGAGAGATTTCGTTGATCTTATATATGAAAAATTGTCTTTAGACAAAGAAAAAGAGTTACCGGAATTTGACTCTGCCCTGCGAAGCGTCTTGAAAGACATATTCAGGCTTTCCCGGATGTCCGAACTTCAAGATCCAAAAAGAGAGCTATTAAACGCGATAAAAACCGATGAAAACAAAAATGAAATCAACCAACTCATGGACAGCTTTGAAACGCTCTATAAAACACTAAAAGAAAGACATATAAACAAAAAGCAAGATTCATGGCATGAGATGCAAAATGAAGAAAAGAAACTTTTCCTGGCTGACGAAAAGAAAATAGTGTCCGCGACCGATAAAGAAATTGCTAAAGACGAAATAAACCAATATGAATTTTTCGAAAGGGAATCACAACAATTGCTTGACGAAATAGATATTTCTATCTGGCAAAACCATATAGAGGATTACCTTAAAGAAAGCGACCTTGATAAAAATTGGAAAGTTGAACAATTGCTTAACGCTCTTGAATACGGCAAGGAAGCCATAGAACTGGATCCGGATAACGCTGAAACTCATCGGAAACTCGCTGAAATACATTTTGCTCTCAAAGATTTCGAAAACGCGTTAAGTGAAAGTAAAAAAGCCATTGAAAAAGACCCTTATGATTTTAAAGCGCATCAAATTTTAATTGACGCGCACAGAAAACAATACCAGCCAACAGAACTCCACAAGGCATATATGGCGCTTGCAAAGGCGCATACGAAAAAAGCCGAAGAAGAAAAAGAAAAGGATAACCAAAATAAAGCAATCGAACAACTTGAAAAGGCGCGCCAGGCAGTCACAAACGCTGAAATCATAATGCCTCTGAAAGCTGAAACATTGGCACTAAAAGTAGAAATTTATGAACAGCTCGGCGGTCTGGATAATATAATCCTGCCGGAATTAGACTCTGCGCTACAATGGCTAAAATTTTCCAAGCTAAGAAAGTTTTTATCGTTCAGGCGAAAAAAACGAACACCAGATGCACTGGACACTGTCGAACAGCGCCTGCGCCGCGTAAGGTCAAAACTCCTGACAGAAAACAACCAGTTCATAAAAGCTCTTCCCGACCTCGCAAAGTGCGAAAAACTAGGCGATAATTCGAAAGAAATCTATACAGACCTCGCCAGAAGTTATAGACAAAAATATTACCGGGATATTGAGATTAGCCGTTTTCTACCATTCGGCATACTAACAGCATTAGCTTTACTCATAGTAAACATAAAAAAACTGGTACTCGCGAATCTGTTGCCGTTCGACGGCAAATTCATACGCCCTGTCGCTAATATTATGGTTAAATACATGCCCTATACAACTACACTTCTAGGCATATTGGGGATAATTTTAGCGGGGTGTATTATGGGACACTTCCTCTATAAGTATATGCTTTTTATGCCGCAAGATGATAAAAATAAAGCAATTGATTATTTTCGTAAAGCCATTAAAGCTGACCCCCAGGATATCGCGCTTTATGAAGAAGCTCTGGACTTTGCACGTGAATTGAAAGATAACGAAACAGTTATTATGTTCGCCGACCAGGCGGTAAGAGACATAAACCTCAACGAAATTATTGGTAGCGATAAAAGAGACGACACGCAAAAAAGGCAGGAAACCATCAAAATAGAGCTTATAGAAGCACTTACAGTTCGTATAAAAAACAAACTTACGTATCGTCCAGGCACTGTACTGCATAAACTAAGAAGCAGTTATATGCCGCCTTCAATACTCTTGCCGGAACTAAGGGGAATACTAAGTGAAATTGAATCAGCAAAAGCATATACAAACAATCTAACTGATGAATCCTCTCGTAACCGGCTTTTAGCTCCGTTAGATGAGCTCAACATAAAGCTAAACGCGAAAATTGTAAGAGAAAATAGGTGGGATAAAGCACCCTTTAGTATACTGCGAGCCAAATACCGATATCCCGCGCGGTTTGAACTAGCAAAGGCACTTGTAGAATATGCAAAATCTCTTCCTGACGACACTAAAAAGGAAGCCTCTTTAAATGAAGCAATTAGCATTATGGAACTTCTTAGAAATAGGGAAAACGCGCCGGATGTTGCTAAAACTTTATCAACCGCCTACGTCTTGCTAGCAGAAATGGCAATTATCCCACAAGAACGCCAGGAATATTGCTACGAAAAAGCCATAGCACTAGACCCAATAAACGGAAAAGCATATTTTGGAAGAGCCTTGTTATACGACAATTCCTATGTGTATAAAAAACGTGAAATAATCGATGACCTGGAAAAGGCTCTTACCGGCGAAGGTCTTGAAGATGACACTGCTATAACAACGCGCAAAAAACTAATTGAAATATATGAAGGTAGCACACCAAATGTCCAAAATCCTTTGAAAACAACTGAACACAGAAAAAAACTAAATGACTTGGAAACAAAAAAAGATCCGAAAACAGAGAAATACCGACCGTTAAAAACTATTAAACGAACTGAAGCTCTTAAACGAAACGTGTTATTAAAAATGTCAGAAAAAGCTGAAAAGATTGAACGTCTTCGGGCTAAATATGATCGGCAGGAGAAACTTCTAGCTAAATACGCCAATATGCCTCAAAAGAAGTACATTAGAAACGTTATAAGCAAGGAACACGTCGCGTTAAACACCAAAATACGAGAACTTGACAATGAAATCACTAATCTCGCGGGTGCAATCCCAAATACTCCCGATGAAAATTTCCGGCTGGTTTATATGTTAAAAGATGAGTTGCCTGATACTGTAAAACCTGAACATAGAATCGCGCTTTTAAACTGGCTCATCAACCAAAAAAGCCGGCTGTTGGGTAATTATCAAAACAGCACGAAACTTATTTTAGCGGAACTGCTTGTAGGCAAAGATGTTACAGAAACTCCCAAAACTCGGATTAACAACGCTCGAGAAACACTTAAAAAACTTGAAGAAGAAAAACGAGAAATATCGGAACTTGAATCTAAAAATCTTATAGAGACTAAGCTTGAAAGATCTATCCAACTTAAAGCTGGCGAACTTTCTAATTATGAAATGATCAAGCTTTATCTTCTTCTCGCAAAAATAAGTACGACAACGGGTGACACTGAGGGAATTCAGCGCGGTTTCCGATATCTCCGGCAAGCTGTAACTCTCATGGACGATTCGCGATACGCTGACAAAATAGTCGAACTATTCAGTTCTCTGACTGAAAAACTTATAGAACTCGAAAAAACAAATGTTCGCGTGCCCTCAGAAATGCGAAGCCTTCTTGAAGAAAATAATTTTATCGCGATAATATCTCTTTCTCCGGAACACATTAAAAAAGTTGCTACTACCATTTTAACAAAAGAATTTGAACTTAACGGTTTGGATTTTACTAGCGCGCAAAACATTATTAATGAACGCGCGTTTGCGTCTAATGTTCTCACTTCCGAAGACAAAGCTGAAATATTAAAACTCTTAACCAGCCAAATAAACGCGGGATTCTTCAACAG
>JAHIZQ010000265.1 GCA_018814505.1 Candidatus Omnitrophota bacterium | reverse complement strand
GCAAATTTAAAAGAATTTGAACAAGAAATACGTTCCACTGGTTTTTATAAGAACAAAGCAAAAAATATTATTGCCGCTACAAAGATTCTTGATAAAGATTTTAATGGAAAAGTGCCGAATATAATGGAAGACTTGATTTCTTTGCCGGGAGTCGCGCGAAAAACAGCGAATGTTGTATTGTTTTACGCTTACGGCAAAAATGAAGGTATTGCGGTTGATACGCATGTTAAACGTTTAAGCCAAAGACTAAATTTTAGTGAAAATACTGACCCTGTTAAAATAGAACAGGATTTGATAAATCTTTTTCCTAAAAATAAATGGGGGCATGTTTCGAGTCTTTTAATTTGGCATGGGCGTAAAATATGCAACGCGCGCAAGCCTCTTTGCGCTGAATGCCCGATAAATAAATTATGCCCGTCAGCTAAATGGTAGATGGTGTATGGTTAAATGGTGGATGGTGAATATCGTAGGGGAGGGCCTTGCGTCCCCCCGTAATAGTAAATGGTGAATTGTAGGGGACAAACAACAATTTCTCCCTTTGAAAAAGGGAGATTAAGAGGGATTTGTTTTAATTTAAAAATCCCCCTGCTAATTCCAATTCGCTAAATGATCACGAATTTGACAAATATAGTTCAATATAAATATGAGATTTAAAAAAACATGTTTTTTTCTAGTAGTAACCGTCATAACCTTTTTATATGCGGCTGGTTGCGTAACTGCGAGTTCAGAAAGTCAAATTTATTTTGTAAAACGTATTATTGACGGAGATACAATTGAACTTACAAATAGAAAATTAGTTCGATATATTGGCATTGATACCCCGGAAATAAGGCGCCGTAGTGGGTATGGCGTGTGGCGATATGAGCCTGAAGCATATTCATTAGACGCGAAAAAACTTAATAGCACCCTTGTCGCGGGAAAAAAAGTACAGCTTGAGTTTGACGTTCAAAAGTATGATAAATACGACCGATGGTTAGCATATGTTTATGTGGGCGACAAAATGATTAACGAAGAGCTTTTGCGTCAAGGGTATGCTAAAGTTTTAACTATTCCGCCTAACACAAAATACCGGGAACGATTGAAAAAAGCGGAAGAGTCAGCAAAAGAAAACAAACAAGGTTTGTGGCGAGATAGGCAAAGTATTAGGTAAAGCCGGAACTTAAAACCAATTAGTATTCCGAAACAAAAAAACATCAAAATATTGTCTTTTTCCTCCAAAAAATGATAATTTTTCTCTCTTGTAATATTCCTAATATTGTGTTATTTTATTCTGTTAGTGTTAGACCCTAGAAATAGTAAGTTTCCTTAAATAAATGTGTTACAAGAGCTTGGATTTATGATAGAAAGGTTCAAAATGAAATTGTCGGAAAAAATTGGAAAAGTCGCGCCTTCTGTTACTTTGGCCATAACTTCTAAGGCCAAAGAAATGCTTTCTAAGGGCGAAGATGTTATTGTTTTGGCGGCCGGTGAACCGGATTTTGATACCCCTGAAATTGTTAAAAACGCGGCAATTAAGGCTATAAATGATGGATATACCAAATATACGCCCGCTGGTGGTTCCAAGGAGCTAAAAGAAGCCATTTGTTGTAAGCTCAACAAAGATAACAACTTAAAGTATAAGCCTAGTGAGGTTGTAGTATCAAACGGCGCAAAACATTCAATATACAATGTGCTTCAGGTTATTTGTAATCCAGGAGACGAAGTAATAGTTGTTTCACCATATTGGTTGAGTTATCCTGAAATGGTTGTTTTAGCCGGAGCGACGCCGAAGATTATTAAGACAGAGAAAGCAAATGGCTTTAGAGTTACTGTGGAACAAGTAAAAGAAGTTGTGAATAAAAATACACGAGCAGTTATTTTAAATAGTCCATCAAATCCTGCAGGAGTTGTTTATAATGAGACAGAGTTATCTGAAATTGCCGATTTTTGTGTTTCTAACGGTATTATGATAATAAGTGACGAAATATATGAAAAGATTATATTTGACGGAGAGAAACATAGTTCAATCGCAGGACTTTCTGACGAAGTAAAGTCTTTCACGGTTGTTGTTAATGGTTTATCTAAGAGCCATTCAATGACTGGTTGGCGCGTAGGGTATATGGCGGCTGATGAAAGTATCGCAAAAATGGTTACAACGCTTCAGAGCCATTCTACGTCAAATCCCTGTTCCATTAGCCAGGCGGCGGCTGTTTGCGCGTTGACCACGGATTTAGATAAAGAAATATTAAAGAACGCGGAAGAATTTCAAAAACGCAGAGATTTTTTGGTGAAGAGTTTGTCTGAGAGCAAAAAACTGGTGCCATTTAATCCGGCGGGAGCTTTTTATTTATTTTGTGATATTTCAGCGTGCGGAATTGATTCCTTAAGTTTCGCGCAAAATCTTTTGCGTGATAAAAAAACAGCTGTAATACCCGGCAAACCTTTTGGGCATGATGATTTTATTCGCATAAGTTTTGCTACGGACATGGAGACGTTGAAGGAAGGGGCAGAGCGAATAAAAGAGTGGATTGGCAGTTAATTTTACTTTTTTATTTATTTAAGTGACAGCTCCTGTTGGCATATTTAAGGATAACAAAGAACTAATAACTAATGGGAAACGGAGTTTTATGAGACAGACTATTGTGGAGAAAATATTATCAGAACATTGCGGTCGAAAGGCAAAATCCGGAGATATTGTTATCGCGAATGTAGATTTTTGTTTTGGCCAGGATGGTACTAGCGGCATGATAATAGATAGTTTTCGAAAAATGGGAGTGGAAAGCGTGTATTCGAAAAATTTATTTTGTATGATTATAGACCATTCAGCGCCCAGTCCTAATATAGGTGTGTCCGCGATACACGACAAAATCAGGGAATTTGGCAGAGAGCAGAGTGTACGCGTTTTTGATGTAGGTAGAGGCGTTTGTCACCAATTGGTTCCGGAATCCGGATATGTAGTTTGTGGAGATTTGGTACTAGGCGCTGATTCACATACCTGTACATACGGAGCGTTGAATATTTTATCAACGGGAGTGGGGTCAACAGATCTTGCCATTACGTTGGCGAGCGGGAAGAATTGGTTTAAAGTTCCAGATACGATGAAAATTGTTGTTAATGGTAAATTGCCCAAAGGTGTATTTTCGAAAGATGTAGTCTTAAAAATCATCGGTGACGTTGGCGCGGATGGTGCGACTTACCGCGCAGTTGAGTTTTACGGTGAAATAATAGACGCTTTAAGTATTGACTCACGCTTAACTATTTCAAACATGGCGGTTGAAATGGGCGCTAAATGTGGGCTTATGAAAGCTGATAAAAAAACATTAGACTGGTTGAAAAGGCGTTCTGATAGGACGCCCAGGCCTATTGAAGCGGATATGGACGCACGATATGTTGATGTAAAAGAATATGATTTTTCGGATTTATCTCCGCAAATTGCTTGTCCGCACGCGGTTGATAATGTTTGTGACGTTGAAGACGTTTTGGGGACACCGATAAATGAAGTAAACATCGGTACGTGTACTAACGGAAGATTAGAAGACCTTGAAATTACAGCTAAAATTTTAAAAGGAAAGAAAGTAGCACCGGGAATTCGGGTTATTATTACGCCGGCTTCAAGACAAATATACCTCGATGCTATAAAAGAAGGGTATATTGAAATTTTTATTAAAGCGGGAGCCGTTGTAAATAATCCCGGATGCGGTCCATGTGTCGGTACGCATCAGGGAGTGTTAGCGGATGGAGAGAACGCGCTTTCAACCGCTAATAGGAATTTTAAAGGCAGAATGGGCAATCCCAATGCGAGTATATATTTGGCAAGCCCTGCAACTGCCGCGGCAACAGCGCTTGTTGGAAAAATTTCCGATCCAAGAGAACATAAACGCAGATTATAGTAATTGACTAATGTGTCTCTGGTAAACCGGATAACTAAAAACGGGAGGAAAAAGTGTCGAATTTTGCGCATAGGTTAAAAATACAGAATGATATAAATACGGACTATATTATTTCTGGCAGATATAAATTTAAAATTCAGGATGAGAAAGAACTAGCACAGTATATATTTGAAGATTTGGAATCAGGTTTTTATAAAAAAATAAAAACCGGGGATTTTCTTGTGGCTGGTGAAAATTTCGGGTGCGGTTCTTCCCGTGAACAGGCTCCGGTAGCTCTTAAAGCGAGCGGATTACAGGCAGTTATAGCTAAAAGTTTCGCGAGAATATTTTATCGTAACGCTTTTAATGTGGGGCTCTGCCTTGTGGAATGCGAAACTAATTACATGGATGATATGGATGAACTTGAACTTGATCTTGAGAAGAATGTAATACGGAATATTTCAAAAGGTGTGAACATAGAAATAAAACCGATTCCTGAAATAATGCGAAAACTTTTGGATAAGGGCGGAGTTATTGAATATTTCAGAGAATTTGGCGGATTTAAGGAAATTGTTTAAGCCTTCGGATTTCTTTCAAAATTTCTAATGAAACATTTGGAAAAATATAGTGGAAATATGTGATAAAGGTACTATTGAATATGAAAACGCGCTGAATTTCCAAAAAGAAATGTTGCAGAGACGCGTGCGCGGCGAAATATCAGATATGCTGATTTTAGCAGAGCATTATCCGGTTGTTACATTTGGGCGCGTAAAAGATGAAGAGAATATTCTAAGCAAAGCTTCTTTAGAAGATGATAATATTTCAATTTTTTTTTCAAACCGTGGCGGTAAAATTACCTATCACGCTCCAGGACAATTATTATTGTATCCGATAATTGATTTGAGGAAGAAAAAACGGGATGTAAGGTATTATATAGATTTTTTAGAAAAAATGGCTGTAAAAAGTTTAAAGTGTCTTGGAGTTCCCGCTAAGAGAAAAGAAAATGAAAGAGGAGTGTGGGTTTCAGGCAAAAAAATCGCGTTTACGGGGATAAGTTTAAAAAATTGGGTTACTTTTCATGGCATAGCAGTTAATATAAACAACGATATAACGCCTTTTTCGTATATAAATCCATGTGGGGAGAAAAATATAGAGGTTACTTCTCTTAAAGAGGTTTTAGGTGAAGAACTTTCCATGACGATAGTAAAAAAAATATTTGTTAAAAGTTTTCTTGAAAACATGGAAATCGAGTATAATACGAAATGACACTGGGAGATAACAGGACGTATTGTCAGTTGCGGTTGGAGTAAAAATGACAGGCGATAAAAAAATCGAAATAAAGCTTCCGGATTTAACTGCGAGTTCAGAAAAAGCTATTGTTACTTTTTGGCACGCGAAAGAAAATAGCGCAGTTACTAAGGAGCAGGATCTTGTTGAAGTTGTTACGGACAAAGCATCGTTTTGTATAACCGCGCCCTGTGATGGGAAGATTCTAAGTATTTTTAAGAAAGTTGGAGATGAAGTTGATTTTGGCGAAAAAATAGCCGAGATTACCGTTTGACAAAGGTTTTATTAAGGAGACAAGATGGAAGAAGCTAATAGAATGAAGAGACTTCCTCGGTATCTTTTTACAATCATAGATGATTTAAAAAAGGAAGCTATGGTACGGGGGATGGAGATTATAGATTTAGGTATGGGAAATCCAGATCAGCCTACGCCCGCGCATATTGTTAATGAGCTTTGCAAAAGAGCTAAAGACTCTGAAAATCATAGGTATTCCAGGTCAATCGACAAAGTTGAATGTGAACTCAGAAAAGCGATTGCCGAGTGGTATCAGAAAAAGTTTGAAGTTGAATTAGACCCGGAGTCTGAAGTTTTGCCGCTTATTGGATCAAAAGAGGGTATTGCACATATTTCACTGGCGTTTTTAAATAGTGACGATGTAGCGCTTGTTCCGAATCCGGCTTATCCGGTACATTTTAACGGTGTGCTTATTGCTGGCGGGATCCTCCACAATTTGCCTATTGATGAGAAAAACAAATTTTTGCCAGATTTTGATTCTATCCCTGAAAAAATTTTAAAAAAATCTAAAATGATGTTTCTTAGTTATCCGAATAATCCTACTACAGCCGTAGCGACAGAGTCTTTTTTTAAAAAAGCAATTTCTTTTTGTAAAGAAAATAATATAATTTTGGTGCATGACTTGGCCTATTCAGATATTGCTTTTGATGGATATCGTGCGCCCAGCATATTAGAATATTCTGATTCCAAGGAAGTTGCCGTGGAATTTCATTCTCTGAGCAAATCTTACAGTATGGCTGGTTGGCGTATTGGGTTTGCTGTAGGGAATGCTAAAATTTTGAGGTCTTTGGCTAAAACAAAAGGGTATATTGATTTTGGGTTGTTCAAGCCCATACAATACGCGGCTATACAAGCACTTACCGGACCACAGGATTGTTTAATTGAGTTAGTTGAAATGTATGAAAAGCGTCGGAATTTTATGGTTACAGCCCTTAACAAAATAGGTTGGGAAGTCCCAAAACCGAAAGCTACTTTTTATCTTTGGGCCAGGATTCCCGACAAGTATAGCGCTTTGACTTCTATGGAATTTGTCTCACTATTGATTCGTGAAGTTGGGGTAGTTTTGTCTCCGGGTACAGGATTCGGTGAATACGGTGAGGGTTTTGTTAGATTTGCTTTAGTTGAAAATGAAGATAGGCTGAGAGAAGCCGTCAATAGAATACAAAAAGTTCTTGAAATGGAAGTATGAAAAAAAGAATACTAATTTTTTACATTTCAAAGTTTTCAGGACATTTTCATGCGGCCAGGGCAATAGAAAAAGGCTTGATGTCGGTCATGGAATCGGTAAAAATAGAAAAAATTAACGCGTTTAGTTACACGAACCCTATACTCGAAAAAATAATTAATAAAGCATATACCGAAGTAATAAAAAAGAAACCCGAAATTTGGGGCAATATGTATGATAACCCCGAGGTAATGAAAAAAACTCAGAAAGCAAGATCCGCACTTCATCATTTTAATCTGGCAAAGATAAAAAAGCTTCTTGAATTGCATAATCCCGATGTTGTATTTTGTACACAGGCTTTTCCCTGTGGTATGGTTGCGGATTATAAGAGGTTGTGTGGAAAAAATATTCCGCTTATTGGTATCCTCACGGATCATGCGCCTCATTCGTATTGGCTTTTTGATGAAGTAAATTATTATGTTGTGCCTTTTAGTGAAACCGCGGATATTCTAAAAAAAAAGGGAGTTTCTCCGGATAAAATTAAGGTTTATGGAATTCCGATTGATCTCAAATTCTCGGTACTTCAGGAAAAACTTCAGATTAAAAAGGCATTAGGTTTTCGTGACGATAAAAACGTAGTATTACTTATGGGGGGAAGCCAGGGGCTGGGAGCTATGGAAACAGTTGCCAATGTTCTTTTAAACCATAAAAAGCGTGATTATCAATTAATCGTTGTTACCGGATCAAATAGAAAATTGTATAATCGATTAAAACGTATGAAAATTATTGAGAGAGACAAGGATGTTTTTGTATTACCGTATGTGGACAATATTAATGATTTAATGGACGCGGCGGATATCATAATTACAAAAGCTGGGGGTATGACGGTAGCGGAAACACTTGCAAAGAGATTGCCAATGCTGATAGTTGATCCTATTCCGGGACATGAACGCATGAATACGGATTTTTTAACGGCAAAAGGCGCGGCAATAGAAGTTAAAGACTATGGCAAT
>JAHIZQ010000264.1 GCA_018814505.1 Candidatus Omnitrophota bacterium | reverse complement strand
TGATCCAGAGGAGTTGGCGAAGTATTGTATGGAGGACGCAGATCCAGATTTTATGAAGAAAATGCAAAAGAATGATATCATTGTGGCTGGTGAAAATTTTGGATGCGGTTCAAGCCGAGAGCACGCGCCAATAGCGATAAAAGCCGCGGGCGTTTCATGTGTGATCGCTAAAAGTTTTGCCAGGATTTTTTATAGAAACGCAATAAATATAGGGTTGCCCATTTTTACGAGTAGTGACGCGGCCGATTGTTTGAAAGAAAATGACGCGGTTGAAATAAATGTGGACAAAGGGGAGATTCTAAAATCTAAACAAAAAAAAGTTTATCATGCTGAAATTTTTCCTGAGTTCATAAAGGAAATGATTAAAAGTGGCGGCCTTATGGCTGTTGCTAAGAAACGTAAAAAGTAATATCAGACTATGGAGGGAAAGACAATGTCAACGTACAAAGTAGCAGTTATACCAGGAGATGGAACCGGACCGGAAGTAATAAATGAGGGGCTCAAAGTTTTGGATGCTATTGCCGATAAAACCGGGATTAAGTGTGAAAAAATAATGTATGATTTAGGCGGAGAACGATATAAAAAAACAGGCGAGGTACTTCCTGAAAGCGTTATTCGTGAACTGAGAACTGTAGACGCGATATATCTCGGAGCTGTGGGGCATCCTGATGTTAAACCCGGCATATTGGAAAAAGGACTTTTGCTTAAATTGCGATTTTCGTTGGAACAGTATATAAATTTGCGTCCGGTTAAATTGTATCCGGGAGTTTGGACCCCGATAAAAGATAAAGGTCCCGAACAAATTGATTTTGTGGTTGTTCGCGAAAACAATGAAGGGTTGTATGTCGGTGAGGGAGAGTTTATTGATAAAGATACTCCTGACGAAGTTGCTATTCAGGTTTCAAGAAACTCGCGAAAAGGTGTTGATAAGTGTCTTAGGTACGCTTTTGAATACACGAAAAGGCGGAATAAAAGAAACAATCTGACTTTAGTGGGAAAAACAAATGTTTTGACTTACGCGTTTGATCTTTGGGATCGCGCGTTTAATGAAATGGCAAAAGAGTATTCGACAATTAGTACGGATTATGCCCATGTAGACGCGACATGTATGTGGATGATAAAAAATCCCGAATGGTTTGATGTGTTAGTGACAGATAATATGTTTGGTGATATTATTACCGATCTTGGTGCTATGATACAAGGCGGGATGGGAATAGCGGCCGGTGGAAACATTAATCCCGATGGTGTATCCATGTTTGAACCTATAGGCGGATCAGCTCCAAAGTATACCGGTAAAAATGTAATCAATCCGCTTGCGGCGATTTGTGCCGGAGGCATGATGCTAGACGAACTTGGAGAACATACTGCCGCGGCAAAAATAGAAGAAGCGGTAATGGATGTTACGGCAAATAAGCTGAAAAGCCTTTCAGCCGGTAAAATGGGGTATTCTACGTCTGAAGTCGGAGACTTGGTTGTAAAAGCTTTGGGTTAAGGCGTAAAGGGATAAAAAAATGCTTAAGAAAAAAGAAAAATATAATGTTGCGATTATGGGCGCTACAGGCGCGGTAGGAACACAGTTTTTGAGTATATTGGAAGAGCGAAATTTTCCGATAGATGAACTTCGTCTTTTAGCGAGTGAACGCTCAGAGGGAAAAAACATAAATTTCCGGGGAAAAGAGCTGAAAGTAATGGTTCTTTCCAAAGATTCTTTTGAGGGGATTGACATTGTCCTAGCTTCAGCTGGTGCCGGG
Source organism: Candidatus Omnitrophota bacterium (assembly GCA_018814505.1). Classification (GTDB taxonomy): domain Bacteria; phylum Omnitrophota; class Gorgyraeia; order Tantalellales; family Tantalellaceae; genus JBDRNE01. The sequence continues at coordinate 5,582 of JAHIZQ010000264.1, read as the reverse complement.
CGAAGTAAAGAATTTTTGCCATATGCGGTTAAAAGCGGAGCTGTTTGTGTCGATAACTCAAGCGCGTTTCGGATGGATGAGGACGTGCCGTTGGTTGTTCCTGAAGTCAACTCGCATGCTATGGCACGTCATAAAGGGATTATTGCTAATCCGAATTGTTCAACTATTCAGATGGTGCTTCCCCTTGCCGTGATAAACAAACTGGCCTCTCTTAAGAGAGTGGTTGTTACTACTTTTCAGTCGGTTTCCGGAGCAGGCCAGCAGAACATTCTGGAATTAGAAACACAAGTCAAAAAACTTAGCGAAAAAGAAACGCATTATGGGTTGGGTGAACATATTGTGCCGCCGGATATGGTGAAAAAGTTTCAGCATCAAATGGCGTATAATCTTATCCCGCACATCGATGTTTTTAAGGAAAATTTTTATACAAAAGAAGAAATGAAGATGGTTGAAGAAACGCGTAAAATAATGGAATTACCTAACTTGGCCCTCACAGCAACATGTGTGCGGGTTCCAGTGTATTACGCACATTCAGAAAGTGTTAATGTTGAAACGTATAAAAAAGTTACCAGGGCGGAAGTTCTTGAAAATATGAAAAATTTTTCAGGAATAACTGTAGTTGACAGTCCTGCGGATAATGAGTATCCAATGCCTATTCAGGTTGAGGGAAAAGATAATGTTTTTGTCGGCCGCATTAGAGAAGACGAATCAATCGAAAACGGGTTAAATGTGTGGATTGTTGCGGACAATTTGCGCAAAGGAGCGGCGCTTAACGCAGTTCAAATAGCTGAGAAGCTTATTAACACGACACGCGAAGCGTAACAAGTTTTACGTTTTAAGTGCGAGAAAACGTGTGCCTAGAACAAACAATGCGTAATATAAAACTAACAATAGCTTATGACGGAACGAATTATAAAGGCTGGCAGTTACAGAAAAACGGTACGACTATTCAGGGAAAAATAGAAGAAGCGATCGAAAAAACTTTTAAAAAGAAACACCGTATTTATTCTGCAGGGCGCACAGATTCAGGCGTACACGCGCAAGGACAAATCGCTCATTTTAAGACAAGCGTTCCTGTGCCGATGAATAAAATCCCATCAATTATTAACACGGTTTTGCCTCCGGATATTGCTATTAAAAACGCAAAAAAAGTTTCCACGGATTTTCATGCCCAATTTGATGCTAAACAAAAACATTATAGGTACTACATTTTAAATTCGTTAAAACGGGAGGCGTTTAAAGAAAGATACGCGTGGCGTGTTTCTTATAACCTCAATGTTTCTTTAATGCGAGAAGCCGCAAAAGCGTTAATTGGGAAACATGATTTTAAATCGTTTCAAGCTGTTGATAAACGGGAACGTCTGTCAGTGCGTAATATTTTTTCAATAACGGTTAAAAAGCAAAAGGCTTTCATTGTAATTGATATAAAAGGTGACGGGTTCTTATATAACATGGTTCGCAACATTGTTGGAACCTTGGTAGAAATAGGCAGAGGGTATTTTTCTCCAGAAAGCATGATGGAAATTTTAAAGAGCAAAAACCGAAAAAAAGCAGGTCCTACAGCCCCCGCAAAAGGTTTATTTTTGATGGAAGTAAAATATTAACATTTGATAGTTCCCGTTACGGTCTAACCAGTTAAACTTGACTAAACTCTGGATGTCCTTATACTCTTAGATAAAAGTAGATATTGTTTCTCATTAACACTTAACACAATGCTAACAATTTAGGAGATGCATGAGAGAAAAATTGATAGTTATAGTTGATGACGAAAATGAAATAGTAAACACTGTTTCAGAGTACCTGTCAAATAAAGGGTTTAAAGTTAAGGGTTGTTCGGATGGCGATACTTTGTTTAAATTCCTAACACAGGAAAAACCTGATCTTATAATTTTAGACCTGAGTTTGCCTGGAATAGATGGGTTTGAAATTTGTAAAACTCTAAAAGCAAAAGAGAGTTTGTCAGCGATACCAATAATTATAGTTTCCGCGCTTGATGAAGAGATGAATAAAATTTCAGGGCTTGATTCGGGAGCCGATGACTACATGGTAAAACCTTTTTCCCTTAATGAACTAAATTCAAGGATTAAAGCAGTTTTAAGACGGCAGGTAGAAAATGGATTTGAAGAGAAAAAAATTACAATCGGTAACGGATTAGTTGTTATTGATCTTACGCGTTATGAAGTTACGGTTAATCAGAAAAAGATCGAATTAACCGCAACTGAATTTAAAATATTGGAACGTCTTTCGACTCGAAAAGGACAAGTCTTTAGTCGGGACAATATACTTGATTATTTGTGGGGCGAAGAAAAAATTGTTGTCGAAAGAACTATTGATGTGCATATAAGGCACCTCCGAGAAAAGTTAGGTGAAGCAGGAAATTTCATTAAAAATGTAAGAGGTATTGGATACAAACTTGAAGAAACCGCTACGTAACATTCCCAAAATTTTGTGTTAAAAAAATCGTGTTAAAAAACCCCAAAAAGTTACGCAAGATATTTCCCTAGGGATGGCTCATGCTATAGTAACGCATTCTGAGTCCAACTCGCGCTCCTCGTTATTCTGGGGAGAAAGCGACGAAGAATCTGTTCTCTAGATCCTTCGACTCGCTACGCTCGCTCAGGATGACAGGAGAAATGGTTCCCCAGGATGACGGGAGGCATGGACATATAATCATAGCCTGAGCCGACTCTGGTCAATTCCCCTGAGGAAACGCCCATTTAACTAACTTATAACTTAAGATTTTATATCCTTTTTTTTCGTCATAAGCTGAAGATAAATTGGATTTTTATCTCAATTTTTGTAAAATTTCACCCCAAAAACCGTTTTTTTATTTGAAAATATGTTTTTTAACACAAAACATAATCCACCTATTGGTATAACCACTGTATTTTAAACAACTTACAAAAAACAGAAGAGAGGGGAGAACTATCTTTTTAATATTAAAAGAATTAACGTTAAATTAACTATATGTTAATAGGAGATTAACATCAAAAAGCCATAATTTAGGCGTAGGTAAAGTTAGAAAGTTCAGGAGAAATCGCCATGAAAATTATAAACTGCTTTTTGATGATGAAAAGGATATTCCGCTTAGCTGTTATTATAACAATGGTATTTGCAAATTACAGTAGCTTTGCAAGTTGTGGGAGTGCTTTTAGCGGACATTTTGTTGTTAGGCAGGAAACTGTCAGAGATGGCAGTGTTTTGGTTTGTCGGCCTTCCGAATTAGATCTCAGGATTATTGACCTTATAAAAAACAATAACATTACGTCACTTGAAGAATATTCAGCATGGCTTGAAAAAAATATTCAGTACAGGGCGGATGGGGAAAATGATGAATGGGCGCTTCCACAGGAAACACTTGGTCGGCTTTATGGGGATTGTGAAGATTATGCACTTTTAAACGTTGCGGTGTTAAGAGTCTTAGGGTATGAATCAAAGATAGTTATTTTGGGAACATCGGAAAAAGAGCACGCAATATGTGTTTTTGAAAAAAACGGCAATTTTCTCTGGTTTGATAATGCTGAATTAAAATATACAGATGCGGTAACAATGGGTCGATTTAAGCAGTATATGTTTGAAAAATACGCATGTTCGCATGTTACGGAACTTAAACTCCGGGCGTAGAAAAGTGCGGCATGCTTTATATAAAAAAGACATAAGGGTATTGTAAAAAAAAAGGGGAGGGAAAAGATGCAATAAAAAGAATAATATTTCATATTTTTTCGACTGCGCTTAGGATAAATTAGTTGGCTTGCGTGTTTCGACTTTGCTCCCTTTGGCAAGCTTTTCTAGACTCCGCTCGAGGCAGGTAGGACAAGCGAGACGCGTTCTTCGATAATATTCGGGCCGGACAGGAAAGCAAAAGAGGGAGGACAATCCCGTAAGGGCTCCAGCTGGGATTGTATGTCATTTTTGAGACGTCATTTCTCCCATTATCCTGAGGAGCAATTTCTCCCGTAATCCTGGAGCGAGCGTAGTGCGTCGAAGGATCTAAACAACAGATTCTTCGACGCAAGCACTTCAGAGAGGCCATTGTTATGTCATGAGCCAGCCCGAAGGGGCAACTTCCTGTGGTTGCTTTTCGTAATAGTTATGTGGTTCCTTTTCTACCAGAGAGACGTGAGTGTCTGCCACTACGATCACAATTACACGAGTTATATTTTATATGTTGTGATGTTCGATATGAGAAAATAATGCACACAAAAATTATTTAAAAAAATTTTAAAAATTATTTGACAAGTATTAATACTTGTTGTATACTTGTTACAGATTTGTAATAAGGAGGAATTCGAAAATGGCGCAAAAGTTTAGGTTTCAGTTTTATGCTACAGTTTCAGACAGGGGCCAAATCTTTATTCCTAAAGTGCTTCAAAATTATTTTGGGATTAAAAGCCGTGATAAGGTGGCGTTTGTTGTTAATGAGGATGGAAGTATTGTTTTTAAAAAAAAGAAAGGGGAAAATGATGGCTGTAAAGTTGTATACCCATAAGGTGACAATTAGTGACAAAAGGCGTAAAAATAAAAAAAGAGTTGGTGTGCTTAAAAAAGGCATGTCAAAAGATGCTCTTAGCCAGGTATTTAACCTATATTATAGGGATCAGGTGAGGGCTCTTTATCGTACAGTGAGCCGGGAAAAATAATATCAGCGTTTAACGGTTTGAAAAAAAATATTGCTTGGAAAGCGTGCGAGTATGTTCTATTATTGTACTATCAATGTGGTGTTTCAAAACCCATGATTTGTTAATGAACCAAAGTTGAACTTGGCGGAGGCCAAAAATACTCGGAGAGAGAACGAGGCGCTTAATTCCGAGAAGGGCGCAAAATTTTTTTAAAGGGATCATTTCTATTTTTAGAAGTGGGACGCCTTATTTATTAGAAACAGCGGGTATCCTGACATTTGGTAACAAGAACTTGACAAAAAACTTGACAAACCTTGTTAAATATGCTAATTTCATGATTCTTAATTTTAACGGGTAAAATGAGATTGTCATAGAGCAAGTAGATAAAATGGACATTTTAGATAAAGGGTGATGTGATCGCATGAAGACAAAAATGGTTAAGCGAGAGGAAGTTAAACACAATTGGTTTATAATTGATGTTGAGGGTAAAGTGCTTGGAAGGGTTGCTACTGAAATTGCGAGTATGTTGAGCGGCAAGAACCGTCCGGATTTTACTCCTAACGTTGATAATGGAGCAGGAGTTATTGTTGTCAATTGTGGTAAGGTGCGTATTACCGGCAAGAAAGACAGTCAGAAGGTTTACAAAAGATATTCCGGTTATCCAGGCGGACAGAAGGAAGTTGTTTACAACAAAATGGTGGTAAAAGATCCGAAGTATGTTTTGCGGCACGCGGTTAAAGGAATGTTGCCGAAGAATAAATTGGGAAGTACCATGATCAAAAGGTTGAAGTTGTACGTTGGTACGGAGCATCCGCATATTGCTCAGAAACCCACAGAAAAGAAAGTATAAAACGGAGCGTTTAATTATGAAAGAACGTATTGAATATTTAGCGGTAGGACGGCGTAAAGAATCTGTTGCGCGGGTTAGGTTGCGCACGGGAGATGGAAAAATCAAAATTAATA
>JAHIZQ010000263.1 GCA_018814505.1 Candidatus Omnitrophota bacterium | reverse complement strand
GTATATTCGGTAAATCGAACCATATCATCTTTAGACAAAACGGTTTTTAATTGTTTGTCGTTTAACGAAAGAAGATATGCCTTGCCACAAGGGCAGACATGCAAAGGGAAGCGTTGGAAAAGAATCGGCTTTGCAATCACTGCTTTATCAGCTACTTCTTCTGCTAAAACTAAGGTCCTATCTTTTGCAGGAGTAATTACGCCAAAGGCAATATTTTCGCCTATTTTTTCACAAAGTTCTTTTAAATAAGGGCGGACATATTTTACCGGCTCTATCATATGGATTACTGACTTTGCTAGTTGGAAAACCATATGTCCGAGTGCATATTTCCCAGTTTCAAGATCTTGGACAGCAAATCCTTTATTTTCCAGAGTAGACAATATGCGGTGTGCTGTGCTTCTGCCAATCTTTATAATATCAGCTAACTCAGTAATTCCTATCGAACGCGTTTTACTTAAAAATTCCAGAACGTCGAGCGTCCTCTCAACTGATTTGAGAAAACTCGTCCTGTGGTCAGCGTCTTCTGTCCTTCTTCTACCTTTTTTCTTCAATCTATTAGCCCTTTATCATCTTATAAAACTTTATTAAAACAAAAATGCCCAGATATCTAATCGATACCCTGACTAAAAATATGCCGTATATGACACTTAAGTGACACAACTATTGTACCATATACCATCGGCAATCTTCCTTCTTTATAGGGGGATATTATTATATTACTCCAATCAAACAATGTCAAATACATCTCGTTTTGTAAGAGGTCTCCCTTTGTGTATGTTTTTTTATATCTTTGACTCTATGTAGTTATTAAGTAACACCTTATCTTTTTCGTCTATCAAATCAAAATAAATGCCGTAATAATTAGTTGTTTCTACTTTCTTTTTCCAAACTATGTAGGTTTGAATCTTTAGCATTGGAATCTGGTCTCCATAGAAAAATAATCTTAAATTAAGTTTATTATCTTTTTCAAATTCCCTTTGGCTATCAAAACAGAGCCCGCCGTTACTAATGTTATTAGCAAAGGATTTTATGTTTTCAGATTTATCTGGTTGGTTGATTCTTAATATTACGGTTCTACTAAAATCGCGGGTCAAGTTTATACGCGGAAATTCCCTTCTTTCTTTAAATTTTTTATGGCTGTTTAATCTTTCTTTTTTAGTGGATATTTCTTGTTTTTGAGACAACATGTCCCCTTCTTTCAATAACCCCCTTTTTATAAGAACCCCTCTTACAGATTTAAAAAACTCCTTAAGTTCTCGTTCTTCTTCCGGACTTCTCAATATTATTTCCTCTTTATACTTTGAAATCGGGGGAACCATTAGTCTTTTGATTTTAAAAATGGGAGTAGCTCCGCAGAACCCGTTTTCTTTTTTAGCCCGTTCTTTAGTACTTTTTCGTAGGTATTACTTTGCCTCGATTTCTCTTCCACTCCTCTATCTCCTTAACATCAAATCTCCACTGGTCACCAATTTTAAAGCCCGGGATTTTTCCGACCCGGGCTAATCTTTTTACTGTGTAGGGATGAACTCTAAGGTATTTTGCAATTTCTTCGGCAGTATAGGTTCCGCTCATCGCAGTAATGCTCCTGATTAAGTAATGTTCAAGATATTACGTATTATACCACCTTTTAATTTTTGCGCAATCGAATTCGTTGAACTAATATTCCCAAAATTCTACAAGATCACCTCAATTGAACTCAACTACTGCCTCTGCCAGACTCTCCATAGTCTTACTATAACGCAACCATCGGCCAGCCGTACGTGCGGATATAGACTTTTTTCTTATCTTCTTTCATATCAGTAAATTATAAATTCTTGGTTAAGTGTCTAAAACTGTATGAGCAGATGAATGTATACGACTAAAACGCGTTTTTGATACTTTTTTATTCCAATTTTACCGTATTTCTCCATTTCATCAGGTTCTCAATGTCTAAAACTGTAAAAACAGGATAACCTCTGTAATCACGCCTCGGTTTACACCAGCCTTTCTTAATCCAATAATACAGCGTTTGGCGATGAAGCTTTAAAATCCTCGCTGTTTGCGTTAAGTTGTATCTCTTGATTGACCGCTGGTTACATTCTTTAAAAACCTTCTTATTAGTTTCTTCTATTTGTCTATCTATTTCCTGCTCTTTTAACTTTTTTTCTTCGATAAGCTTTTCTAAACATCGCCTATCCGCTTCAAATATTATTTCCAGAAACTTTTCATACCTTCGCTGCTCATCGCTGCCGTACGGGTAAACCTCAATTATTTTGCCATTTTTATCATAAAAAATTAAATCCTTTTTTAAAACCGTTCATGAACATGTCTCCTCCTTGCTAACTTTTATACTTTTAGCTTATTGATTGTCTCAGGGCCTATTATGCCGCCAGAGATGACCATTTTCATGGCTTCTTCCACAGTCCAGTGCGGATCTTTGCATTGGGCCTCTTTAAGGATGACTAAAAACCCGGAAGTAGGATTTGGCACGGTCGGGATAAATACTTTTAAGAGTTCTTTCCCTGTTTCTTCATTTTTTATTTCGCCGGTCACAAATCCTATAACCCACGTGTCTGGTTTGAAATAATCCACAAGCACGGCTCTCTTAAAGATTTGTTTTTCTGGAAGCGATAAGGTACTTGATAACTGCTTGCCTACTTTGTAAGCGGTGTTCACCAAAGGAATACGGCTAGTGAGCTCATCTAAAATCCCAAACAGCCTTCTGCCAAGCACATTGCTGGTAATCATCCCGGCAAGATATAAAACGAGTATAAACAAAAGAAGCCCAAGACCGGGAATACGGTAGCCGATATATTGGTCGATCAGTTCCATGACCCG
>JAHIZQ010000262.1 GCA_018814505.1 Candidatus Omnitrophota bacterium | reverse complement strand
TGCTGTTTAACCAAGCTACCAACAACTTCATTCATCCCAGTTATGTGTTCAAGTGTTTTTAAAGCGTTTTTTGAAAGAAAATCCTTTGATTTTTCAACCTCTTCACGGGTTTTATCCATAGTCAGGCGAATCCTGTCGGAAAAATCTATAAACTTTGCATTTAAAACCGCTTCTAATGTTTCTTTTTTTTCACTGCTACCGGTCATTTTTAGTACTGCGAAAACAACCAACGTGATTAAAATTAAAAGCAAAAATATTACAATAATTTCCATCAATAACTCCTCTGGCACATTGTAAAACATCCCTAGTCAACTAACCGTATAACGCTCCGCCAAAAACCGATTTGCACGCATCCTGAATTGTTTCTGAAAATGTCGGATGCGCGTGTACAGTTTTCCCAATATTATCAACCGTTATCCCGGCTTTTTTCGCCAGAACGAATTCATGTATAAGTTCCGCGGCTCGATAACCTACAATATGGACACCTACTAGTGACCGGTCATCGGCATTAGCTATAATCTTAATAAACCCTTCCGTTTCCCCGCTAATAATGGCAAACCCATTAGATTTAAAAAAATATTTACCAACAGTAATATTTAAATCCTTCTCTTTTGCCGCTTTTTCCGTAAGCCCCACACTCGCGCTTTGTATTTCAGAATACACAACATTTGGAACCGCACTATAGTCAATAGCCTCTGTATGCATGCCGGCAGACGCTTCTACCGCTGTTTCGCCTTCCGCGGATGCCGTATGAGCAAGCATTGGTGTCCGTAAAACATCTCCCGCGGCATATATATGATCAACATTCGTCCGCATTGATGCACTTTGAACGGGAATATACCCGTCACTGTCTATCTCTACCCCAGCTTTTTCCAAATCCAAGCCAAAAGTGGCAGGTTTTCGCCCAACCGATACTAAAACCATCTCACACTCGACTTTTTTTTCTTCTGTTTCACCGCCAATAAATACTTCAACTCGATCTTTTAATGCCATAATTTTTTTTATCCGGCTGGAAATATAAAACCTGACTCCTTTTTTCGCTAAAATTGACTGCATACGCAGAGAAACATCCTTATCTTCCCCCGGAAGAATATAACTTTCCGCTTCAACCATCACCACCTCTGACCCGATTGAATTGAAAAAAGAAGCAAATTCCGTACCAATAGCACCACATCCCGCTATCAAAATGGTTTTCGGCGTTTCCGTTAACCGTATACCTTTTGAACTGGTAATAATGCGTTTCCCATCAAAAACACCTTCTTTAAGTCCGACAGGAAATGACCCAGTCGCTATTAAAAATTTTTTTGCCTCTAGTTGTATTGGTTTCCCAGATTTTCCATCAATGCTGACCGTATTGCTATTAACAAACTTCGCATGTCCAAAAAATAAATCTATTTTGTTTTTCCGAAAAAGGTACTCTAACCCTTTTCTTAAAACAGCTGTATCCTGACGACTTTTTTTGACTAGCATTCCCAAATTAACTACGCCGCAGTTAACGTCAAGACCGACTTCCGGAAAACCATTCTTTATGATATTAAATTTTTTAGCGTTATGATAAAGTGACTTTGCCGGAATACACCCTTCATTCAGGCATACTCCGCCGAACATAGCACTATTTTTTTCAATAACAGCGGTTTTAAGACCTAACTGCGCCGCCCTTATTGCCGCAGAATGCCCGGCCGGCCCGCTACCAATAATTACGAAATCATACATATCCGCAATGTCTTTACTCATTGTTTTGTGAAAATTAATTTCCGAGAACCCCTCATCGCTTTTACCTAACCTTACCGGCATTTCCCCCTCCATCTATATCACAGTTATTATAGCTCATTCTACAGGAAAAAGTAAGTTTTGAAAACCATAAAACGTATGTATGTTTGCCACTAAATTAAGCATCCTCTACAACGTCACTTTAATCAGAATAAATCATCCGCTAATTTCTTCATAACTTTTTCAGCTCGTTTAAAAATATCATTTAATTCGCCGGAACGTACACATATCGGCAGAAAAAAATATACGACATTTCCCAACGGTCTGAGTATTAAACCATTTTTTAGCCCCGCTCTATAAACCTCCATGCCGACTCTTTTATTTAAACCAAAAGGCTCTTTTGTTTTCTTGTCTGCCACTAGCTCCATTGCGCCAATAACACCTTTCGAGCGAATATCACCCACCATCGGTAAATCACGAATTTTATCCAAAAACAGGTTAAGTTGATTATTTATGTCTTTTATTTTTGCAAAACTATCTTCTTTACTAAAAAGCTCTATACTTGCCCCGGCCGCCACACAAGAAATCGGATTAGCAGTAAACGTATGTCCATGATAAAACGTTTTTAACTTATCATAATCATCATAGAACGCTGAAAAAACTTTGTCAGTTGTAAGCGTAGCCCCCAAAGGCAAATACCCTGACGTTATCCCCTTAGATAAACATATAAAATCCGGGGTAATCCCCACATGTTCTAAGGCGAACATTTTGCCTGTCCGCCCAAATCCCGTTGCAACTTCATCAAGGATCAAATGCACTCCATATTTTTGAGCCAAACCCGCGACCCCTTTTAAATACTTTTCCGGATAAACAAGCATTCCTGCCGCGCACATCACTAAAGGTTCGATTACAACAGCGCAAACTCTTTTCCCCTGCGCCTTCAAAATGTTTTCCATCTTTTTTAAACACTCTAAAGCGCAACTATCTTTGTCTTCACCAAAAGGGCATCTATAGCAATATGGTGATGGCGCTTTGAAGGACTTAAAAAATAACGGTTTGAACTTACTATTAAAAAGATCTACCCCGCTTACGGACATTACTCCTATGGTATCCCCATGGTACGCTTTATCCAATGAAACAAAATAATTCCGTTCTGGTTTGTTTATATTTTTCCAATACTGAAAAGACATTTTCATTGCAACTTCAACAGCAGTAGACCCATTGTCAGAAAAGAATACCCTCTGCAGTTTTTGCGGAGTAATTTCAACTAGCTTTTGTGCTAAGTCAATAGCCGGTTTGTGAGTAAACCCCGCGAAAAGCACATGTTCAAACCGATCTAATTGTTTTTTTATCGCGGCCTTAATGAACGGATGATTGTGTCCGTGGACATTACACCACCAGCTAGAAATCGTATCATAATAAAAATTGCCGTTATTATCATATATTTTTATGCCCTTGGCTTTTTCAACCAAAATCGGCGGCAACTTTTCGCAATCTTTCATCTGTGTGTATGGATGCCAAATATGTTTCAAATCTTTTTGAATAAAACTGTTCATAAGAATCAGCGTTTCTCGTTATACGCTTTCCGCCCCCCCCGACACTCTTTCCTTTTTTGGCAATCATCGTTTACACGCCATGCGCGGCGCAAATTTCCTCGCCTATCGGTTCAAATATTTCATAAAGCAGATCTCTATCTTTACAGTAAGTAAGCTCCCCAAAAACTTTTATACCAGATATTTTCTCAACAATTTTTAGATTGTCTTTTAAAATCACTTCATTTTCATTCCCCACTACCCTGTTAAATATAACCCCAATTATTCTAATATCTCTTTTTTTAAGCGCCTCAAGTGTCAATAGTGTCTGATTAACCGCACCTAAACGGTTCGCCGCGATAACCAACGTTGATAAATCTAATGTCTCAACCAAATCTATCATTAATTCTTTTTCATTAAACGGCACCATAACCCCGCCGGTACCCTCAATCAAAACAACTTCAAATTCTTTTCGTAAAGAAAAAAAAGCTTCTTTTATCCATTTTGTCTCAACTGTTTTATTTTCAACACGAGCGGCAAGATGCGGAGATGCCGGAAATTTAAATCTGTATGGAACGCGCTTGTTTTCGAACTCTGCAAGTTCACCCGTTTTCATTAATTCCATATGAGCATAAATATCATCGGAAGTATCCATATTAGAACCGGTTTGAACCCATTTCTGAGTAACTGTCTTTATCCCTTTTTTCATCCACATTCTTCCTAACATACCCGTAATAAGCGTTTTACCAACACCGGTATCCGTCCCCGCAACAAAAATAGATTTGCATATAGTTTTCATATTATTCGTCCCTCTTTGCTGAATAAAAAACCACGTGATGTGTCGCTGTTATTCCGTCGAATTTATCCTGATACAGCTTTTCCAAATCTCGCAACATATTTTTTCCGAAAAATCGTTGATTTTTCAAACCTTCACCGCGGCATCCGCTGAATTTAATTTCCCGCAAAAAATCTAAAAGAGAATTAAAACGTACTTTAAAAATCCTGCTCTCGAGGTAAACATCTTTAAAACAATCCTTCATAGCTTTTAAAATTATCTCATCAGAAACAAACCGGCTAGAACTTAGCATGTTTTCTATCCCCCAATACAAATTCAAAACCTGTTCAAGTTCGATGAAAGTTTCTCTCCCATATATCGAAAAACAAAAAAAGCCTCCAGGATTAAGCATTCCCCCGAGATGCTTGACTAATAATCCGACATTTTCAAACCATTGAAAACTCGCGTTTGAAGTAATTAAATCGAATTTTTGTTCCAGAAGCATTTTTTCTGCGTCTAAAATTTTAAACTTTACATTCCGGCACACGCGTTCCTTTTTCGCGGAATTTATCATTTCCGGGGAAATATCAATTGCTGTTATTCGCGCATACGGATACCTCTCACTTAACATTTTAGTATAAAACCCAGTTCCACATCCAATCTCCAATATGTTTCTGAATTTTTCGGGGCAAACCATACCTAAAAGTTTTTTAGCACATTCCTTCTGTACAGTTGAATGCGCGTTGTAACTTTCGGCATATTTTGAAAAGTTTCTTAGAACCACTTCTTTTTTCACATCAATATCCTAACGTTTTCTTATGTCCACATAATTCTTTTATAAAATTCTCCAGCATATCTTTTGTGTGATTAAACGTAAGCGACAATCGAAGACGCGCCTCACCCGCAGGCACCGTGGGAGGCCTCACAGCTATTACCCAAAACCCGCTTTCTTTTAAACGGTCACTCAGCAGTAGCGCTTTTTTATTTTCACCCATAATAACCGGCACTATTTGTGTTTCACCTTTAGTTTTAAATCCGTTTTCCAAAAGCTTTTCTCTCAAAAAAGTGCTGTTCTCCAAAAGCACCTGACGCCTCTTGGTTTCTTTCACCACCAAATCAAGCGCTTTAAGATTCGCCATCACGATAACAGGAGGCAATGCTGTTGAATATATAAAACTTCTGCAAACATTTATCATGTAATCGCGCAACTCTCTAGACATTGCCGCATACGCGCCGAACCCACCCAATGCTTTACTGAAAGTACCCATAATTATGTCAACTTTACCAGACAAGTTCTGGGCAGAAACTATACCTGCGCCGTTTTGACCGAAAACACCCGTCGCATGCGCTTCGTCAACCATAAACATGCATTTATAAATATCTTTGAGATGGACAATTTTTTCTATAGGAGCAATATCTCCATCCATACTGAAAACTGTTTCAGTCACAATGAGCGCGCTTTTATATTTACTTCTTTCTTTCTTTAAAAGTTCCTCCAAATGACCAGTATCGTTGTGCTTAAACCTAAAATATTTCACGCCGGAAAGCAATATTCCATCTGTTATACTAGCGTGATTCAATCTGTCCGTAAAAATACAATCGCCCTTTCGGCAAAGAGAACTGATAATACCGACATTTGCCTGATAACCTGAGTTAAATACAAGCGCCGCTTCTTTATTTTTAAATTCTGCTATTCTGTTCTCAAGTTTTATGTGAACTCCCGACGTGCCGGTCATTAAACGCGATCCGGAAATACCTACACGATCTGGCAAGATTCGCAGTACGGCTGAAATCAATTCAGGATCGTCCGCTATCCCCAGATAATCGTTAGATGAAAAATTTACATATTCTTTTGAGTCGATATAAATTTTACTGCCAGAAAATCTGCTGATAGGCGTCAGCGTTCGCAACAATCCTTTTTCTTTTCTCTCCGCAAGAAATTTTTTTATTCTTTGTTCCATAATACCCTTACTTTTTCAATTAGCAACTGATCCCGCTCAGGCAACTGCCCCGAAGTGGTCAAATACCCGCCTATCATCATACCATTCGCGCCTGACGTGTAAATACTATGCTGATCAGCACCAAACACAGCTTCCCTGCCGGCAATAACTTTTAATGTTGTATTTTTCAGCAAGATTCTAAAAAGTACAATTATTCTAATAGCTTCATCCTGTGAAACATTTTGAAATTTTTCCATTGGAGTGCCCTTGATAGGCACTAAAAAATTTAATGGGACAGAATTAACTCCCAATTTGTTCAAAAGAAGGGCTAAATCAACCCGATCCTGCCAGGATTCACCAATGCCAAAAATTCCCCCTGAACACACTTCAAGACCCGCTTGTTTCGCGTTACTTATCGCATTAATTCTCTCTTCATATGTATGCGTAGTTACAATCCGTGAATAAAATCGTTTGGAAGTTTCTAAATTATGGTGATACCGCGAAAGCCCGGCTTGTTTCAGAACTTCAAAATCTTTCACGGTTAAAGCCCCTAACGAGGCACACGGTAAAATATCACATTTTCTAACAATCTCTCTGACGGCAGACGCTATAACACGTATTTCTTCCGATGAAAGCCTTCGTCCGCTCGTTACTATACCAAACCGTGTTGCTCCGTTTTTTTCAGCAATTTGCGCGTCCCGCAAAATTTCACTTTTAGTTCTAAGCGG
>JAHIZQ010000261.1 GCA_018814505.1 Candidatus Omnitrophota bacterium | reverse complement strand
TTGCCTTTTTCTATTTCCCAGGAATATAACGTCTCGCTAGATCTCCCGGTGTGATTGATCGTACACACGCTTTCAAGATACCGACCTGTTCCGTCAACAATCGAACGCCTTGTATATTCACGACCTCGCGTGTCAAGTCCGGTTTCTATTGCGTTGAGCGTTTTACCATCCGCGCGAAGTGTGTAAGAAATATCTTTTTTTGTACCGTCTCTCAGATCTTCATGAATAAGAAGCTTTACTTTCTTTTTAAGAAACGGATATTTGCGTCTGTCTACATACATTCGGTTTGTTACAAACTCGTCTCCTCTTCCGGAAGTTTCCAATAACACCTTAGCTTTTTTATCATAAACAAGTATTCGCCTCTGTCCGTATTCATCCCATTCATCCGCATATATTGTGTTCAAATCCCGGTCTTCCGCGTATATCCCCTGTTTTAATACATACTTTTCGTCAAGATCATACGTATTAAATACTACTACCTTTCCTCCTTCAGGCACCGAAACATCTTTACCGTTTACAGAAATTGTCTGCGCACTGTCAATATACCTAACTTCCCGTTTTGTAATTTTGCCTACATCATCGTACTCTTTTTCAACAGTCGGCCGGTTTAACTCATCATGACCGCTAAATTCTGTTCGGTATTCAGTAACTAAATCTACTTTTTCAATAATACCGCCCTTTGGGTTAATAATCTCTCTTTGCGGATGATCTCCTACCGGAAGAGCCAGTTTCTCTTTTGGCATGTTTGTAGTTCCATGAAAACCTTTTATTTCCGCGTCGCCTAGAAACTCATTATCTTCATCATAAAACTTTTCATGCCAAGGCCTTTTATTAGCATCATGTTCTGAAAAATACTTTTTACTGCCGTCTTCTAAATCCTCCTGTTTCACAATCCTGGAATCCTTCTCAAAAACATCCTTAGTTTTATGCATGCCAGGTTTATGTGTCTCTTTTATACTAGGCACATTGGTAGGTTTGCCCGTATAAGGACAAGTGTGATAACGTAATATATCAGATTCTGAAACAAACCCACTATCGTCGTACTGCGCTTCATAGCCTGGATTCCCATATTTATCATGGTTTGAAAACGTTTTCGAATACCCCATCTGTTCATTTTTGAGGCTTTGAATTTCATATTTACGCGTAGCGGGGTTATACCTATGTTCATATCTTTCTATTATTATTTTGTCTTTTGCACCAATAACGTTACCATTCTGACCAACTGTCACGCCTTCAACTTTCAGAAAAGAAGGTTCAAGTTCTCCTGTTTCGGGGTCAAGAACTCTATTAACAAACGTCTTTCCATGTAAAGAAACATCCGGATTTAAGTTAGTGTTACACATATAAACCAGGTTACCTTCACGCCCGATATCACAAATGCAATAGCCTGTATAATTTGTTACCTTACCATTTTCGTCTGTTTCAAAAGTACCTTGAAATTTATGCCGAAGTTCTAAACGTCTTAAACCGGTTAATTCGTCTTCTGTGTACTCGGCGATATAAAAACCGGGTTCTTGTTTTAAATCTTCTATAAATATTCTGCCGTCATCATCTTCCCCAAAACGTTTGATTAGGTCTTCCGCTTTTATCAAGCCTTCTTCCATGGGAAGTATCCTGCCAAAATATTCTTCCACCTGGCGAAGCTGTACGCCCACCATAACACCTTTAAATACCGTAACATCTACGTCCCTTCTTATGGCGAATTTCAGACTTGCCGGGTCGCTTCTCGCGTAATCTATTACGTCAATTTCTTCTCGGTTCACTTTTATTCGCGCGGGAACCGTATAAACGTTTTCGTCAGCGTCATGAAAATATATTTCTTTTGGCGGCACTTTACCGGCTTTAACGTCTAGAATAAAAGCCTTAAACGCCGCCGCGTCATTCGCTATTTCTACCGGCGCTTTGTACTGCGCTCTTATTTTGCCTTGAGAATCCAAGACAATTACTTTGCCTTTATTTTCGTTTACCGGCATTGTAGTGTCTTTTAGTATTAGCTGGTATCTTAACCTGTTCAATCCGCGGTCATCTGTAGTTTGATGAAGAACAACTTGTTCGCCTTTATCGGTAATCAGCCGGGTTCTCACCAGTTCCCCTGCTTTTGAAACAGTGAAAATTGAAGTATACTTCATTCCTTCTTCT
>JAHIZQ010000260.1 GCA_018814505.1 Candidatus Omnitrophota bacterium | reverse complement strand
TCATCTTCCTTTTTTTCCTCACTGAAAAACACATCAAAAACAATCGTATCTGCTCCGGAAACACCTAGGATCTTAACCAAAAGCGCATGATAGTTACGAATAAAAGGCCATCTACCTAGTTGTTTTATGGAATTATCATCGATTTCTATGATTACAATGTCGTCATTAACTTTTTGCAAGGGACGTAGTCTGTACCTAAAATCAAGCATGCTGTATTCAAAATCATCAAATGTCCGAAAATACGACACGCACAACAAAAGGCTCGCAATAAACGTTATTAAACATACATATCCAATTTTAGTTTTGTTAACCCATTTTAGCATATTAGTATTTGTCCGAAATATATTTATTCGCCTTTAAATAAAAGTTTCCATGGATGTTTTTTCACATCTTCACTGAACTCTTTAAAATTCGCGGTAGTCGCTTCAAGATTTCCAACGATACTATTTAACCCTTGTCTGTTATCTGTTACAATATCCTTAACTTCAACTAAAATCTGGTCAAGGTTACAAGCAATTGCGTCAGCTTTTTTCATCAAAAGACGCATCTGTATAGGATCTTCACTTTGTATAACATCATTATTTTTGCAAAAATTCCTTGAAACTCCCGGCGTTAAACCAATATATGCGTCTCCAACAAACCCGGCTGTACCAATGTACGCGATTGAATCTTTGCGTATCTTCGTGTCTGCGCTGAGTCCAAGAGTACAGACCACTATGGTTTCCGGAGCATAGCTAAAATTCGTTTCTTTCAATCTTCCGACTTCTATGCCTGAAAGTTTTACAACAGCATTCGGCTTAAGATCTCCGGCATACTTAAAAGACGTCTTGATATCATAAGTCTTTGTATTAAAATTAGCTGTTTTTACATAAAAGATCACTCCAATGACAATTGCCGCGATAACAACTAATCCAGCTTTGATTTCATTAGAAAATTTCATATCATCTCCCTCTTTTGCGTTATATGCACTGCTTGTATGTGTTCTATACAACGTTTCGGTTTACTGTATCAAATGTTCTAAATAATCATCCCTTTGCTGAAAAAACCGTATCGGTCCGTCGTGGCTACCAGTTATAAACTGGTGAATTACTTTATTTTCTGATTTTTTAATTTGAGTAGGAGTCCCAACTTCCAATATTTTTCCATTATAAAGCATTGCGACCCTGTCCGCGATAGACATAGCACTTTTCATATCATGCGTAACAACCACACTAGTAATTGAAAGTTTTTTGGAAAGATCTATGATGAGTTTGTCTATCACCGCGGCTACTATTGGATCCAACCCTGATGTAGGTTCGTCATAAAAAACTATTTGTGGATCCATTGCTATTGCCCGTGCGAGCCCGACTCTTTTACGCATACCTCCGGAAAGTTCGCTAGGCATAAGATCTTCAAATCCGCGAAGCCCAACAAGTTCCAATTTCATCCTGACAATAATATCAATAACGCTTTTCTGAAGCTTTGTATGTTCTTTTAGCCCCAAGGCAACATTTTCCGCTACTGTCATAGAATCAAATAAAGCTGAGGATTGAAATGACATACCTATTTTTTTGCGAACATTATCCAGGTCATCGCCAAAAAGATCCGTTATCTTTTCTCCGAGCAAAAAAATACTGCCTGAATCAGGTTTGAGCGTTCCTATCATATGTCTTAATAATGTACTTTTTCCACAACCCGATCCACCCATCACAACAAAAGTTTCCCCTCGATAGATTTTAAGGTTTACACCGTCTAAAACATTTCGCCCGGCGAATTGTTTAACAAGATCTTTGATGTCTATTACAACTTCTTGTTTGTCCATAAAAAATATTCCAAGCTTCTATACATTGGAAAAATAAAAGAGACCCGTTAAAATACAATCAAAAATAACAACGAGTATAAAACTTATTACAACACTTAAAGTTGTGGCTCTCCCAACACCTTCAGCCCCGCCTCGTGTTCTTAACCCAACATGACACGCCACCATAGAAATAATAATTGAAAAAACCACACTTTTCACTAACCCGGTCCATACATCTTTCCATGTCAAAAAATCAAAAGAAAAAGATACATACCGGTAAGGATTAAGCTGTAGATTAAATACCCCGACAATAAGGCCCCCGATTACCCCAACAATATCACTCATAATGGTAAGACACGGGAGCATCACAAGTAACGCTAAAAAACGTGGGACGACCAAAAAACGCACAGGGTTGAGTGCCATGGTTTCTAATGCCTCTATTTGTTCTGAAACCTGCATAGTTCCGATTTCCGCAGTTATCGCAGACCCCACCCGCCCAGTAACAACAAGCGCAGTAAACACAGGGCCTAATTCCCGCGCCATACTTATGCTTACCATAGGCGCGACATATATTATGGCACCCAGCTGTTTAAGCTGATATGCACTTTGCATCGCGATAACTATACCTGTGAAAAGGGAAATAAAAAATACAATAACTATTGACTGAACGCCAGCGAATACCATTTGGTGAAAAATACTTTGACGACCAGACGATTTACCTTTAAACGGGCCAACAATCGCCCACCAAAGCGTGTCAACAAAAAGAGACAATACCTCGATTGTATTTCTGACAAAATCAAACGTTACTGCACCAATAACATTGACAGGATTTCTCATTCTCTGTTCTTCTTTGGGGTTAATACCTTTATTTTTGTTTGTCAAAAGAGTTAATTGCTTCGTCTTCTTTATCTAAAATATCAAACAATTGTGTTAATTTTGTAATTTCAAAAAGGCCTTTAACTTTAACAGATAAATTAGTAAGTTTTAATTTCCCTCCCTGTTTATTTAAACTCTTCAAGATCTCAACCAGTGTGGCAAGCCCGGAACTATCTATATAATCTACCCCGCTTAAATTTATTAAGATAAGTATATTTTTGTTCCGTATTACTGACTCTAAAGAGTCCTTTAACGCTGGCGCGGTATTGATATCAATATCGCCAGCCATCCTAAGAATTGATATTCCGTTTTTCTCTTCTATTCTTATGTCCATTCCGCTCCTAACGTTATAAAGGTTTTCGATCCAAAAATTTTACCATCACTACCCGACGGCCTCCTTTTTCAAAAGTAATTTTATCCATAAGATGCTTCATCAAGTATATACCACGACCATTTTCTTTTAAAAGATTTTCATCAAGTGTAGGATTAGGAAGACAGGAAAAATTAAACCCCTCGCCTTCATCTTCAATACATAATGTTATTCGATTGTTTATAATTTCAGTTTCTATTATAATTTTTTTTCGAATATCCGATTTGTTGCCATGGATCATGGCATTGCGCAAAGCTTCTTCTAAACTTACATGAATATCAAAAATGATTTCCTCATCAATCTTAGATTTTTTCAGATTTTTTATCAGTTTTTTACTGACTTTTTTCAATAACCGGCTATCAGTGAGAATCACATTTTTACCCACTCTGATCATCACCCTTCATTATAAACACCTATATTCCTATACTTTTGGTATCTTCTGGACACAAGTTCATCCTGTGAAAGTTCTAAAAGTTCTCCAAGGTTTTTTGTTATTGCTTTTTT
>JAHIZQ010000259.1 GCA_018814505.1 Candidatus Omnitrophota bacterium | reverse complement strand
TCCTTTCACATACTTAATCAAAAACGTCTTCACGAAAATCGTCTTGCCTGCCACATTATATCCAGCAATTACATATACATTTTTTCGCTTTCATAAGATACTAGTATACCTCAAAAAAGCAAAAAAACAGACCAATATCAATTTTAAAAACGGAGACACATAATGGTCGATAAAGAAAAGAACCCTGACACCGTTGTTTTCGCCCCCCTCCTCGATTCCTTCCTATTTAAAAAATAATTTAGAAAAATAATTAAGCATCGTGTCCCCGGAGGAAATATGGTATCATACTAAGAGTTACCACAGTGTTAATCCGCGCGAACAATGAGGAGAATCCATTATGACTAAACCTAATGATTTTTACGAACAGATGGTAGAAAGAAATATCGGCGTAATTTCTGAAAAAGAGCAGGAGCGCCTTCGTAATGCTTGTGTCGCTGTCGCTGGTTGCGGCGGTATAGGAGGGTTATCCGCTGAACAGTTGGTGCGAATAGGCGTCGGGCATGTCAAGATAGCGGATCCTGATACGTTCGCAGTGCACAATTTAAGCCGTCAATCCGGGTCCACATCCGCGAATATCGGTCAGAATAAAGCTGACGTCTTAGGGCGACATTTTAAAAGTATAAACCCGACTATGCAACTCGACATCTTTAGAGAAGGCGTTTTGCCTGAAAATACAAATAAATTTTTAGAAGGCGCCGAAGCGGTGGTAGACGGAACCGATTACTCCAATTTAGAAGCTACTGTCCACATGTATAGATCTGCGCGTGAGAAGGGGCTCTGCGTCTTTACCCCTAACGCTATCGGGTTCGGCGTGAACGTTTTTGTATTCGGTCCGGATACCATCTCCCTGGAAGATCACCTGGAGTTATCGTCCGGTATTGATCCTCGTATGGCATTATTAAAATTAGTCCCTTACCTGCCACCCTACTTAGATCCGGAAATAGTTCAAAAAGCCGCGTCCGGAGAAACACATATCCCGAACATCGCAATGCCTCAATATCTCGCAACATCGATCGCTGTCTCTGAAATTGTGATGATGCTTCTGGGAAGGATAAAACCCCCCGCGGGACCGGATCCAAGAATTTTTATTTTAGACCTACTGAATCGAAAATTCAGCGTTACCGGTTAATGCGGAATTTAAGAGGCCACACTGTATCCTGAGCATTATAAAGTGTCCTCCCGGGCTCAGCCGAGGGATCTTTGTAACAAATTCTTCGACTCCCTTCGGTCGCCCAGAATGACAACGCGGAGAAACAATGAAACTACGGGGTTCTTCCGTAGGCTAAACTATTACTTATTTGACTTTTGCTTCTCATCTTTGAACTGGTCAAGGTACTCCCATCGCTCGTAGACCGCTTGAAGTTCTTCTTCCAGAGACACATATAGTTTTTTTACCTGAGCAATTTCTTTCGGATTTTTTTTATAAAAATTACTGTCGGTCAAAAGAGAATTAATACGTTCTTTTTCTTCTTCAAGTTTTTCTATTTTTGGAATAAGTTCTTCAAACTCCTTTTTCTCCTTAAACGTAAGTTTGGTCTGAAATGTTTTATCTTTAGAACTTGCATTCTTTTTGACTTTTTTAGGTTGTGTTGGTTTTCCCGCAAGCGGCGTTTTACGTTGATCTAGCCAGTCATCGTAACCGCCAGGATATTCTTTAAGAACGCCTTCCCCTTCAATCACTATAGTGGAAGTAACTACATTGTTAAGAAAAGTCCTGTCATGGCTAACCAAGAACAACGTTCCGGGATACTCCAACAACAATTCTTCCAAAAGTTCCAAAGTTTCAACATCAAGATCATTAGTAGGTTCATCCATAACCAACAAGTTAAACGATTGAGTGAAAAGTTTAGCAAGAAGAAGCCTATTCCGTTCACCACCAGAAAGAACCTTAACTATACTTCGCGCCCTTTCCGGAGAAAAAAGAAAATCCTGAAGATACCCTATGACGTTGCGGGGTTTGCCATCAATCTCAACAGTATCGCCTGCGGAACAAACATTTTCAGCAACGGTTTTATTCATATCCAACTGTTCTCTAAGCTGGTCATAATAGACAACTTTAGTGTTGGTTCCCAATCGAACTTTCCCTCTCTCTGGCAAAATTTCTCCCAAAAATATTTTAATTAATGTCGTCTTACCACTCCCGTTTGGCCCTAAAATACCTACCTTTTCACCACGTTTAATCTGGACGGAAAAATCATTAATAAGACAATTATCTCCATAACTAAACCCTACCTTACCTGCTTTAAGCGCTAAATGCCCTGAAATGTTGCTTTTTTGGATCTTCATTCGAACCAGGCCAAGTTCTTTCTGTTGCGCTTTCTTCTCTTCCCTTAACCGTTCAAGAGCCTTTACGCGACCTTCGTCACGACATCGACGAGCCTTCACGCCCCGCCTGATCCAAATTTCTTCTTTAGCAAGTTTCTTATCAAAATTATTCTGCTGAACTGTTTCAGTAGCCAGTATTGCCTGTCTCCGTTCTAGAAAAGTTTTATAATCACACTCCCAACTAAACATCTTTCCGCGATCGAGCAAAGCGATACGTGTAGCTAAATTACGCATAAACATACGATCATGCGTAATAAAGAATATACTGCCTGTGTACTTTTTCAAAAATTCTTCAAGCCAGTTAATTGAGTCTATATCCAAATGATTCGTTGGTTCATCCAGTAAAAGTACATCGGGCTTAATAACAAGAGCCCGAGCTAAAAGAGCGCGCCGTTTCTGCCCGCCAGATAACTTGTCAAACTTAGCCTCAGGATCAAGTTTCATTTTGGAAATAACATTTTCTACCTGATTATTTAGATCCCACGCGCCGATATGGTCAATTTTAGATTGAATCGCCGCAATCTTACGAATAAGTTCCGGAGAATGTTCTGTTTGCAATCGATGCGTAAAATGCTGATAATCACTTAAAAGCTTCACTCTGTCACCCAACCCGGAAAGAACAACATCAAAAACAGTTCCTTCTATTCCTCCAGGCACCTCCTGTGGAAGAGAAGCAACATTAACATCTTTCCGATACAATACTTTACCATCACTAAGCTCCACCTCTCCGGCCATAACCTTCAAAAATGTAGTTTTACCAACCCCATTACGCCCAATAAGAGCTACCCGCTCGCCGCGTTCGAGTTTAAAGCTTATATCATCAAAAATAAGCGGTCCCCCAAAAGATAACGAAACTTTTTGCAAACTAATTAATCTCATAATTTTCCTATTTTCTAATTTCGAGGCCTAAGCCCGTAACTCCTTATTTAACTTTGCACATAATTTCCTTTAATGATTTTCTTGGCCTTTGCGGTATATTGCCGCAAGAATAGCCTGCTATCAATACAAAAGGAATTATAAAACCCACGGGAATACATAACACTTCTCGCAAGGCTGATTCATTTACTAGTCCTATGAAACTTGTTCCCAAACCCATTTCTGTTGCCTTTAAAACCATAAATGCCGACGCTATAGAAACATCACGAACCGTTCTCAATAATTTTTTTTCTTCTAAAATACTGAATAGTTCCTTTCTTGCTTTTTCATCATTAGGAACACTGCCTTCTTCAACCTGATATTCACCGCCGTACTTGCCAATATATGCATTAGTATCCCCACAGCAAACAATTATTACCGGTGCAGAATAAACAAAATCCTGCCGGAAAACCTTCTTTTCTCTCAATTTTTCTACTACCGGCTTATTGTTAACGATATAAAATTTCCAGGGTTGAGCATTACATCCGCTTGGGGCAAGTCTCCCAGCCTCCACGATTTCATTGATAACTTTTTCAGATACTGTTTCTTTACTATACTTCCTAATACTTCGCCGTTTTTCTATTGCGTTTTTTACTTCCATACCCCCTCCAAATGTTTCAGCGGCTAGAGGTCAGACCTATCCGATAAATGGGTGACGTCCCTATTTACTGTTGTTCTAATATTTTTCTAGCCATATCATGCAGTTCCGAATTTGATAGAGCGATGATTTTCTTTTTGATAACACGCGAAAAATATTCTTTTTCGGTTTTTGTCATTTCTGTTCCTCTTAATTTTTTTTTGAAAAGATTTTTCTGTTTTGGAGGGAAAATTTGAGATAACGCATATTCTAAAGAAGACCTCTGCACGACCTCGAGTAAATATGGTAAAATAATAAAAAATTGAGGAGGTCGTGCAGAGGTCTTAATAGGTGACCCTCCACCTACTCGTTCCGGCCCAATATCGGGAAACTTCCTTACTTCCCTATTAATTTCTTTATTTTTTCTATTAACTCTGTCGGATCAAAAGGTTTCATTATGTAACCATCCGCACCGACATTCTTGACTACTTCCGGAATATTACTGACACTGGCCGTGAATAAAATAACGGGTATAGTTTTAAGTCTATCGTTACTTTTTAGTTTTCTACATAATTCCTCTCCCCGCATACCCAGTAGGAGTAAATCCAATAGTATCAGATCTGGGAGATTTTTTTGTATCAAGTCCAAAGCCGCCTCTCCGCTAGGCACCGTTAAAACTTTATAGCCCTCTTTTTCCAGCCTCATTTTTGTAACCTCGGCCAAATCCAACTCATCTTCAATAAGCAATAGAATTTTATTTTTCATGTCCGCCTCCGGCGTTCTTCAATCGGTAAAATGAAATGCATGGTTGCCCCCTGACCAAAGGTTGACTCTGCCCAAATCTTCCCGTCATGCGCTTTAATTATTTCTAAGGAGATGGCCAGCCCCAGACCAGTCCCGCCGGTTTTTCTTTCCAATTGTTCATAATGTCGAAACAGCCGGGACATATCTTCTTCTTGTATACCAGGACCTGTATCTTTAACTGAGACCTGAATAACATTATTTTCCTGTGTTGTGGAAATAGTAATACTACCTTTTTCGGTAAGTTTTAGAGAATTACTAACTAAATTTACTATAACCTGATTAATCTTATCCCGGTCAAATTTTATTTTAGGCAATCTTTCATCAAGATTCAGGATAAAATTTAACCCCTTTTCTTTCGCGACAAGATTCATTATCTCTTTGGTTTCTTTAACCACTTCGTTTATGTCGTTATTCTCCATCTTGAATACCATTTTACCGGACTCAAACGTTTGAAAATCTAAAATATCGTTAATTAAACGGGCAAGCCTATCCACATTTCTTTTGGCTATTTCTAAAAATTTTTTCTGATCTTCATTAACAGTTCCTAACAGACCTTCTGATACCTGAGAAACGCTTTCCTTAAGCGCGCTTAAGGGAGTCCTGAGCTCATGAGAAACCATACTGTTAAAAGCGGATTTCGCCTTTGCGGCTACCGCGCTGGCTTCTTCTGCCTTCTTGCGTTCGGTGATGTCCTCCATAGTAATAAGGATCATATGCCTATTGGCAAGGCGCCGGGCATTTAAAAGCATTGTTTTCGGTCCAATGCTCTCAAAATTGTGCTCAATTTCGTAGTCATTAAAGACAATTTGCTTCGGAAGGATATCCTCCAAAAGTTGCCGCAGTTTGGGAATATCCCACTGCCCATTACCTAAATCATAAATAAAACAACCCTTTGTTTTCTCAGGATTGACCTTAAAAATACGGTAGAAAGATCTGTTAGCTGAAATCACCTTCAGATCATCACCTAGCACGATTAAAGGCTCCCGCATTGTCTCTATGATGCTTTCGGCATATGTGCAGGCTTCTTCAACTAGTTGCTCTGAGTGCTTACGCTCAGTTACATCAACAAATAGCGCGACTGCACCGTCAATCTTATTATCCATGGTGCGGTATGGTCTTACATACACCGAATACCAATTTCCCTCTTTATCTTTTATTTCAAAAATCTTTGGATGAAGCGACTCTATTACATCGGAAAGAGTTTTCTCAAAATCCGGAATGTCAATATTAAGTTTGACCTTACTTATCGACCTGCCGACGTCAGATGCAGTTATATTTAAAACTTTGTCTGCTTGAGGAGTTACCCTGCGTATCACAAGATCTATCCCCATCATGACAACTGGAATATTGATACTACTAAACAGATTTATCAGGTCGTTGTTCAAAAGAGAAACTTCCGCGTTACGGTTATGCAGTTCCTCGTTAGTGGTCGTCAACTCTTCGTTTGAAGACTGCAACTCCTCTTTGGCTGTTTCCAACTCCTCATTAGTAGACTGTAATTCTTCATTGCTTGAGAGTATCTCTTCGTTGGCGTTTTTCAATTCTTCATTGACGTTCCCCTGTTCTTCGATGACTGTCTGAAGATATTCTTTTGTTTCCACAAGTTCTTTTTCAAGATCCTTAATACAACCATCTTTTTCAACTTCAACGGATTTTTCCTCTAAAGGTCTGCCTTTACGCGCTCCCGACAGATTCTTACGCTTTACTGCCTGTGTGATTTCATCAAAAAGTACTAGAAAAAATTTTTCTTTAAGAAGGGCGGCCTTTATAGGAATAACGGTTACCATAACGGATATCTTGCGACCATTACACAATATATTCTTCGCAGTTCTAGTTACTATACGTTTTGTTTTCCTCGCGTTATGTATCGCCAAGCGCATTGGCATATACAGTCCTTCCCTTGCCGATTTGAATATGTCAAAACTTGGCTTTCCCGTAGCTGATTCAAGGAAACGACCTGTATGCCCCCTGAACCGAACGATCTCCATAGAGTCATCTATTAGCACACCCCGCAAGAAGCATATTCGTCAAAAACAACCCTGGCCGCTATGTCAACGATATCAGTCTCCTTTCCGGTATCGATAACTGTCTTTTCCGTAACTTTTAATTTCTCGGAAGGATAGTACCTCTGCCCCAATTGAAACTTAGGCTTTATCGAAACATATCTCTTTACAAAGATCTTATGCTTTCTGTCTAGAACCTTAAAAAGATTTGAACAACCGACAATAGATTCCGAATTTCCTAGAAAGAGAAAACCGTTGGGTTTTAGGCTGTAATGAAAATTATGAAATGTCTTCTTCTGCAATATGGGCTGAAGGTAGATAAGGAGGTTTCTACAGCTCACAAGGTCCACATTAGAGAAGGGCGGGTCATTGAACACATTCTGTTCGGAAAAAACACACATCTCTCTTATACTTTTAGAAACCTTATAAGAATTGCCTTCTTTTGTGAAAAAACTTTTTAATCGTGCAGGGCTAACAGTGTCTTTTATGTTTTTGCCGTATACGCCGCGGCGAGCTTTATTGATACTATTGCCGCTCATGTCAGTGGCAAAAATAGTGACAGGGATTACACCAGTATTCCTTCCCAGGGCTTCAGCAACGAGTATGGCAATGGAATAGGCTTCCTCTCCGCTTGAACATCCCGGAACCCATATCCTTATGCCCTGATCTTTTGTCGCGTTTTTTAAAATTTCCGGTATTACCGATTTTTCCAACGCATGAAAAGCTTTCTGATCACGGAAAAAGTTGGTGACGTTTATCAATAAGTCTTCATAAAGATAGTCTATCTCACACTCATTTTCACGCAAGAATTTTATGTAGTTTCGAAAATCCCCCTGTTTGGTTAAAATAATCCGGCGCGATATGCGTCTCGCCGTGGTGGCATGCTTATAATAGGTAAAGTCAAGCCCCTTGGCACGTCGTAACATATCAAAAATATTTTGAAAACCTTTATCTTCCAATACGATCGGCGCATCTGTTTTAAACAGCGCGGAAAATGATAAAAGAGGGTGTTTTGATATACGCTCCAACTCCACGGCTATTCTTTTAGGCGAAAGCACAAAGTCCACACATCCGGAGTTAATCGCGCTTTGGGGCATATCACTAAACGCGGCGCTCTTTTCGTCCTCGGCAAAAGTAATGCCTCCCGCCGCCTTTATAGCCCCTGCTCCCAGCGTCCCGTCCGTTGCGGTTCCTGATAGAACAACTCCTATACTCCTATTGTCGAGCTCATCTGCCAGTGAACGAAAAAAATAGTCTATGGGCATGTGTTTATTTTTTTCATTTGCCATCGCGCTAAGTGTTAGTTTTCCGTTTACCATAGAAAGATTAGTACCTGATGGTTTTATATAAACATGATTGATTTCCGGGACCATACCATTAGTTATTTCACTTACAGGCATTTTTGTTTTTCTGGCAAGTAGTTCCGGCAACAGGCTTTTACGCCCCTGGGCCATATGCATTATAAAGACAAGCGCCATTCCCGGTTTATCAGATATATTCACTAGCAGTTCCTGGAATGCCTCAAGCCCTCCGGCAGAACCTCCGATACCGACAACGGGAAAAGACTTTGTTCGTGGATCAGCAGGCGTGTTTTGTTTTTTCTTCGGTATTACTTTAATTTTCCTAGGCATATCATCTCCCCCTAAAACCAGCTCGCCGTAAACCTTTACTGATTTTGATTTTTATCGAAATCACCTTGTCAGATCTTGCCTGCTAAAACTAACGTCTCGTTGGGGATTTTTTTATAGCTGACATGCTAATCTACATACCGATAGTATAGTGCCAAATAGATGAAAGTCAACAAATAGCACCCCATTACGGAATAAGCTAAAGTTGAATATGAAAACTCAACCTCTTATCATCCATGGGGCTACCTGAAATTAATGTTTCGCTGAGCGTAAAAATTCGCGGGCTGTTTTTGCAAACTCTTCTTTTTTTTCGAGATGATGCTCGTGGTTATGGTTAATCAGGGACAGACACTTCTGTCCCCATGGAATTTCTGCAACAAACTGTCGCAGATTCTCTTGTTCTATTTAACTACTGAGTATTAACATTGTCCCTATTTATAGTGAAAAAAATCACAAATATTAGTTGGGACATTTTTGTTTTACATATTGCAAATAAAGATGTTATGTCTTTGTTCTCAAATTAATAAAAAAAATGTTTAAAAATTGTTGACAGAGATATTAAAAAATGCTATATTGGTGAAAATATTCACAAAAGGTTAGGAGGTATAATGTCTCTATCAAACAACTCCATCGAAAGAATATGTAAAATATTTGGATACCTTGACACGTTAGATAAACAGGGCACGAAATTTGCCTCATCCCTGGATCTGGCGAAAGCTATTGGAGCAACCTCTTACACTGTCCGAAAAGACATAAGTTTGCTTAATATTATCGGCTACACCAGAAAAGGATACGATGTAAAAACGCTAAAAGAGGAACTTGGGCAAAAACTTTGTTTAAATAAAAAACGTAACGCATGTATTGTCGGCTTGGGAAGATTGGGCAGTGCTCTTTTAGATTATGAAAAATTTCAGGAAGACGGATTTGATGTTGTTGCAGGTTTTGATTCAAACATCAATAAACTGGAACGCATTCGCACTGATATTGACGTTTATCCTGTAAGCCGTATAAATGAAATCATCATAAGAAAACACATAGAACTGGGAATAATAGCTGTTCCGTCGGAATACGCGCAAAACATTGCCGATACTCTTATAAAAGCCGGCGTTACAGGTATCCTGAATTTTTCATATGTGAAAATCAATTTACCGAAAAATATCATTAATGTTAATCTGGATTTTACAAATTCACTTAGGTTCATTGCCGCCAAGCTTAGCGGCAATACAACAAATAAATAAATAAAAAAAACAGAGGAGGTACATCATGTCCAGAATATACAATTTTAGCGCGGGACCGGCTGTATTACCGGAAGAAGTCCTTAAAACAGCGGCAGATGAAATGCTTGATTTCAAAGACAGCGGCATGAGCGTTATGGAAATGTCTCATCGCGGCAAGGAATTTAAAGAAATAATTGAAACCGCTGAGGCAGACCTTAGGGAACTCATGAACATCCCCGACAACTACAAGGTACTTTTTCTGCAGGGCGGGGCATCTCTTCAATTTGCAATGATACCGCTTAACCTCATGATACAAAACAAAAAAGCAGATTACATACATACCGGGCAATGGACAAAAAAAGCTATTTCTGAAGCAAAAAAATACGGAACGGTTAATGTTATAGCAACAAGCGAAGCGGACAACTACACCTATATCCCGGAACCTGACCCTGCATCTTTTTCAAAAGACGCGGATTATTTTTACATTGCGTCCAATAATACGATATACGGAACCAGGTATACTGATATACCTGATACTGGAGATGTTCCTCTAGTAGCTGATATGTCTTCCAACATATTATCTGAACCGGTGGATGTAAAAAAATTCGGAGTTATTTTCGCAGGCGCGCAAAAGAACATAGGGCCTGCAGGCCTTACAATCGTAATCATACGGGATGACCTGATAGGCAAAGCTCCTGACAATACTCCAAGCATGCTTAACTATGCAACTCATGCAAACGCGGGTTCTATGTATAACACTCCGCCGTGTTATGCGATTTATATTGCCGGACTGGTATTCAAATGGATAAAAGGAAAAGGCGGAATGGAAACCATCAAAAAGAACAATATTGAAAAAGCTCAAATCCTATACGACTATATAGATTCTTCCGCGCTTTTTAAAAGCCCTGTAAAAAAGAAAGATCGTTCTTTAATGAACGTGCCTTTTGTTTGCGGAGACAAAGAACTTGACGCCAAATTTATAGAAGAAGCCTCTAAACTTGGTTTAAAATCCCTGAAAGGCCACAGAACAGTAGGCGGTATGCGGGCAAGTATTTACAACGCCATGCCCTTGTCCGGAGTAAAAACTCTTGTCGCGTTCATGCAAGAATTTGAAAAAAATAACACATAAAAATAGAAAGGTTTTGCCATGAAAAAAATACTTAAACTTAACAAAATATCAAAAGAAGGTCTGAATATCTTCCCTCTTGATGAATATGAAATAGGCACGGAAATAAGCATACCGGACGCGATAATTCTCAGAAGTTACGATATGCATAACATGGAGCTTCCGGCGTCTCTCTTAGCCATAGCGCGTGCCGGATCAGGCGTTAATAATATTCCAGTAAATGAATGTTCTGAAAAAGGCATAGTGGTTTTCAACACTCCGGGCGCTAACGCAAACGCCGTAAAAGAACTTACAATAGCCGGGCTTCTGCTTGCCACACGCAACATTGTGGAAGGCATCGAATTTGCAAAATCACTAAAAGGCAAAGGCGACAAAGTTCCCGCCCTAGTTGAAGCCGGTAAGAAAAATTATGCGGGTCAAGAACTTTACGGAAAAAAAATAGGGATAATAGGCCTCGGGAAAATAGGCGTAATGGTTGCCAATAAAGCCGTGGCTCTCGGAATGCAAGTCAGCGGATATGATCCTTTTATTTCAATCGAATCCGCATGGGGACTTTCCAGAGAAGTAAAACGTACCGAGGGTTTGGACTCGCTTCTTGCCGGTTCTGATTATCTATCCATACATACGCCGCTTATTAATGAAACCCGTGGCATGATAAACGAAGCCAGATTTAAGAATATGAAAAAAGGAATCCGAATCCTTAATTTTTCACGCGGCGGAATTGTAAATAACGATGACCTTAAAAACGCGATTAAAGCGGGCATAGTGGACAGATACGTTACTGATTTTCCGGATGACGAAGTATTGAACATGGATAAAGTAATAGCTATTCCCCACCTAGGGGCATCCACAGAAGAAGCTGAAGTCAACTGCGCTGTTATGGCCGCTACACAGATAAAAGACTTTCTTGAAAAAGGGACAATAAAAAATTCCGTAAACTATATGGATTGCCATTTGGACCAGAATTCAAATTTCAGACTTATTATTATGAACAAAAACATACCTAACATGGTTGGACAGATTTCAGCTATCCTTGCTAACGCAAATATAAATATTATTGAAATGCTAAACAAGAGCAAGGGAAACTACGCTTATTCCATTATCGACATCGAAGAAGAGCTCAGCAAAGAAACCATTGACGCCATATACAGAATAGACGGTGTCATAAAAGTAAGATCATTGAATCTAAAATTTAATTAGATTAGATCAAAAAGCAACGAGAGTATGTGCATTTTTAGCCGCTTCTTTTACAATCGGTTTAAGATACCTTTGTCTCCTACATGCCCTCCTTTTTTTAAAGTACACACAAGAGGGTCAGACCCTCTTGTCTTGCCCGGAATTATTTGTATTTTTTTTCACGTTTTACTCTAAATAGGAATTCCAAGAACAGTATCGCAAAAATAACATCCACAATTCCGGGTATTACCATAACAAAAAGGATCTCTCCTGTGATCCAATAGTACGATAACACAAAAAATATCGCGACTTTACTGTAAACACCGATTTTTGCACAAACTTTATTTCCGATAAGATCTTTGTAAACATAAAAATACGCTATTCCAAACACAAAAACAAGCACCATAGCCATCTGAAACGGAACTATATACACCGGCGGCTTCATTCCCAAAAACTTCAACATAGGTTCACGTCCAAAGAACAACGCTACAGAAATTATCCAGTTCCATATTGCCCCCACAAAAAATAAACCTTTGTAATATTTTTCATTCTGCATTTGTTTCCTTTAAGTTTGGAGTTATAAAATTAGTACCAAATTATTGCGCTAAAAACCTTGATAATCCGTTCCTTGCGAGGGCTGACCTCATTATTCCTGATTAAAGTAATTGCTGAATATCCTCAGGCGATAAAACTTTACCCGCTGATTTAACTTCTCCATCGATAACCAAAGCAGGAGTTATCATCACTGCGTATTCAGTGATTTTTGCCAGATCTTCAATTTTAATTACCTCAGCTTCTTTGCCTGAGTTTTTTAAAGCAACCAGAGTATTCTGATACAACGTTTTGCACTTAGGACATCTCATCCCAAGTATTTCAATTTTCATAACAACTTCTCCTTTTTATTTAATGATAGCACCGAATATAATTCCACTAAATGTTGCCATAACAACTACGAGACTAATATAAATAACTGTTTTTTTTGTGCCGATAACTCCACGAATAACCAGCATATTGGGTAAACTTAGTGCGGGACCAGCCAAAAGCAATGCCAAGGCGGGTCCTTTGCCCATACCTGAACCTATAAGTCCTTGCAAAATGGGAACCTCGGTAAGAGTGGCAAAATACATAAAAGCCCCAACAACAGAAGCAAAGAAATTCGATAAAAGTGAATTTCCTCCAACAGCTTTTGCGATTATCCATGATGGGATAAGCCCTTCTTGATCGGGACGGCCAAGAAGCAACCCGGCTACTAAAACTCCGGCAAGAAGCAAAGGCATAATCTGCTTGGCAAACGTCCACGAACTCTGTGTCCATTC
>JAHIZQ010000258.1 GCA_018814505.1 Candidatus Omnitrophota bacterium | reverse complement strand
CTTTTGCCATCCTAATGCCTACATTCCTGGAGGCGGCAATTATCCCATTATTGGAAAATTTACTATATCTAATCCTTATGTCGTTATTAGCGTAATGCAAAACTTTCTTTTCCGTATCATCACTGGAATAGTTATCAATAATTATAATTTCAAAATTCCCATAAGTCTGCCGCAAAATAGAATTTATTGCCATTCCGATAAATTGAGCCTGATTATAGGTCGGCATTATCACACTAACCAAGGGTTTTGAACTAGTTATTTTCATTTTACAAAGCTTTCACATAGAGTAAGTGTTTTCTCGATTTCGTTCACCATATTGCCTTTCAAAATAAACCCGGTGTTTTTGAGCTTTTCTATATTGTATATAACCTCTTTTGGATCTTTGCCAGTATCTTTCCCGATACAAAAGTCTTTTATTTTTTTGCCATACTGTTTTTCGTATGTTTCCGCCACCGCTGACGCCATCTCACGTATCGTCATAGAAGACTCACCTCCAAGATTATATAATTCATTTGTTTCTATATCCGTTTCAACAAAATGATATACCGCTCTCGCGACATCATGTAAGGCTATGAAATCCCGGTATTGCCTTCCTGAAGACTTCAAAACAATTCTTCCGGTTACAACCGCCTGCCGGCATAAATCATTTACAACAAGCGTCCATCGATTTATAAACTCATCCATTGGATATCCATAACTATTAGAAAGCCTAAAAATCAGCGTCTTCATTCCGTTACCATTAAATGTTTTTACGGCTTTTTCCGCGGCAAGGTGCGTAACAGAATAGGGGTGTTTCGGATGGACGGAAGATTCTTCCGTAATAACTCTTCCGTTATGCGCGCCATAGACATGAAAGGTCGAAAAATAAATAAATTTTTTCACGTTTTTAATAGAAGCCGCGCGTAAAAGTTTTTCTGTACCATGAAAATTTACTTCTCGCGCCAAATCCGGATCAGCCTCTGAATCAATCTCATTAACCGCCGCTAAATGAATAATGCAATCCGGGTCGCTTCCTGCTATACATTCCGTTATCGAACGTTCATCCAAAAGTTCCAAACGCGATACTCTAAAACCAGTGGTCCATTTTGGAAAATATTTCCGCTTTTTTCTGGTAGTTAAAATAATTTCAAGTTCAGGATTTTCTTTTTTGCAATACGCCGCTACCCTGCCGCCAATGTACCCCAATCCCCCCGTTATTAAAAGTCTCATGGTTTTTGTTTTCTCCCGGGAACGTTCATTCCCTGACAGGTAATTCCCATTTATAAGGTATTTTTTCATCAAAAATATCGGTTACAATAACCTCTTTCGGATCATGAGGAATATCAGTACAATTGGCAATTAAAGCGGATTTATTTTCCAAAGCCATGAACGAATACCACACTAAAGGGGGAATACAAACTAACCTGTACTTATCTATACCCATAAAAATTTCCTGGATCTCACCATATGTGGAAGAGTTTTCTCTCTCATCATAAAGTACCCACTTAACGTTGCCCATAGGAACGGCAAAATATTGCGTCATTTTTAAGTGCTTTTTCCATCCTTTTATAATTCCAGGGTTAATTTGGGAAAAATATATTTCACCAAATTGGTTAAAAAAATCGTTATCCCGGCGAACCATATGCAAAACACTGCCGCGCGAGTCGGAAAACACTTTAAGCGGTCTAATAAAAACATCCTCTATCATCATACCGCGCCCTTTCCAACTGCCCATGGGATGCCTCGCCTCTCGGCTTTTTTGATATAATTACATATCTGGTCGCGAGAAACAGAGTAACAATCTTCGTTCTGATAATAACTCTTATACCATTCGGTCGTTAATTTACACGTCTCTTCAAAACCAAGAACTGCGCGCCACCCAAGATGAAAAAGAGCCTTATCGCAATTCAATTTAAGCAATTTTGCTTCTTTTTTGTCTTGCGCTTTTGGATCTGTTTTCCAGCTTACTTTATCCCAAAACCGTGATAACATATCAACCAACTCTCCAACAGATTTGATAATATCGCTTCCCGGACCAAAATTAAACGCTTCCCCGGTTATCCCGCGAGCATCCCTACTAATTTCAGCCCCTAAATGCAGATAACCGCTTAAGGGTTCCAGTATGTACTGCCAGGGACGTGTAGCTTGAAAATTCCTTATAACAGTATCCTCACCTTTACTCCACGCCCTCATACAATCAGGAACGATTCTGTCCTCAGCCCAATCTCCGCCTCCAATAACATTTCCTGCTCGGGTAGTTACAATTTTTGGAGCGTTGTCCCCACGAAAAAACGAGCTAATATACGCGCGACAGGCAATTTCCGCGCAAGCTTTTGACGCGCTATAAGAATCATCCCCGCCTAAACGGTCATTTTCACGATATCCCCATTCCCAGGAAACATTGTCATAACATTTATCACTAGTAATCATAACTGCCGCTTCGACTGAATTAGAGTTTTTTATACACTCAAGAATATTTACAGTTCCTCCAAGATTTGTATCAAAAGTAAGTTTTGGATCATCATAGGCTTTTCGGACAATAGGCTGAGCCGCGAGATGAAAAACAATTTCGGGTTGAAACTTTTCAAAAACATCCTTCAAAGCATTTATATCCCTAATGTCTCCCTCGTAATGCGAGATTTTTTCTTTTAAATTCAATATTTCAAAATTACACGGATCTGACGGCAAATAAAGAGAAAAACCAGCAACCTGGGCTCCTAGCTCTAATAACCAAAGCGTAAGCCACGACCCCTTAAAACCTGTATGCCCTGTCACTAAAACACGTTTTTCTCTGTATGCTCCGAAAAAAATATCCGGAGAATCTACCAAACTTTCCATGGAACTTCTCCTTTTTTCCATAAATCTTGTAAAAATGTATAATCTCTGTAAGTATCCATACACTGCCAAAAACCTTTATGATGATAGACCTTCAACTGACCTTCCGCGGCTAACGTCTGTAAAGGTTCCCGTTCAAGGACACATTCCGTATCCCCTCGAAGATATTTAAAAAACTCCCTGTTAAATACAAAGTATCCGCCGTTAATTGAATTTTCACGATTCTCCGGTTTTTCAGAAAAAGAAATAACATGATCTTCCTGAATAGCAAGCTCTCCATATCGCGACGGCGGGAACACACCGGTTACCGTACCGATTTTTCCATGTTTTTTATGAAAGTTTAATAAATCGGTAACATTAATATCAGCCACACCGTCACCATAAGAAAGCATAAACACATCCGAATCAATAAACTTTTCTATACATTTAACACGAGCGCCTGTCATAGTAGAGAGCCCAGTATCAACCAACGTTACTTTCCAACCTTTTTCTGAATGGCGAGGATACACCACAATATCTTTAGACCCAAGTTCAATAGTAAAATCATTG
>JAHIZQ010000257.1 GCA_018814505.1 Candidatus Omnitrophota bacterium | reverse complement strand
GGTTTTGCCGCCTAAGTTTTTTCTCCGCGATTTTTCTTAAGTTTATGCTATGTTGCGCGTAAACCCCAAAAAGCACAAAAAAAATCGTAACGCAAGACCTCATCCAAAATTCATGAGGATCCGACATTAGCAAATGCTGCATAAAAGTCTGGTCAGTTAACCCGAATACATACATGTGGAGCATAACTTCAAAAAACCAAAAAGAGATTCCAAGAAAAATGCCTAAAAAAACCACATTCCCCAGCCATAATGAAAAAATGTTACCATTTTTTTTGTTCATATAATCCTCTTAAGCGTTTTATACGAAACTGTTTTGCCGGTATAGATTATAAAACTTCCAGTTTTATCTTTTTTTAAACTCATAAATTTATTGTACACGCGGAAAAAGCGGATCTTTTTTCGCGATTTTTGTTCCAGCAGGAAACCTTCTCCAGTTATCCGCGTTCTTCTCAATAGAAATTTCTTCACCCCTTACTTCTCCTCTAAGCCCAAGCTGATCCCATATTTTTTGCGACGCGTGTGGCATAAAAGGAAAAAGAGCGATAGCGACCGACCTCAATACTTCTAGTAAATCCGAAATAATTAAATCTACCGCTTTTTTATTGTTTGCTTTGTTGTATTTCCACGGAGCGGTTTCTTCAATATATTTATTCGCTATCCCGACAACTGACATTATTTCTTCTAAAGCTTCTTTTA
The DNA here is from genome assembly GCA_018814505.1 of Candidatus Omnitrophota bacterium. Taxonomy (GTDB): domain Bacteria; phylum Omnitrophota; class Gorgyraeia; order Tantalellales; family Tantalellaceae; genus JBDRNE01. The sequence goes on along the minus strand of JAHIZQ010000257.1, from coordinate 4,125 downwards.
AAAAAAGATTCGGGTTTTCCATGCGTTCCTTAACCCGAGGGAACAAAGCGCAAAGAGCCGTTCTAATCTTACTAGACTGCGCGACTGCCTCTTGAACTAAGCATTTTCTATCAGGAGAAACAGGGCTTTCTAAATATTTTTCAAGCATTGTGAGCGTCCTATTTAAAAGATTACCCAGATCATTAGCAAGATCGCTGTTATACAAGTGGATAAAGGCATCTTCCGTATAAACACCGTCCTGCCCAAAAGAAACCGCTTTCAGTAAAAAATATCTAAGAGCGTCCACTCCATATTTTTCCGCGAGAAAAACAGGATCAATTATATTGCCTTTGGACTTTGATATTTTTTCGTCTCCCATTTTCCACCATCCATGGGCAAAAATGGTTTTTGGAAGTTCCATACTTAAACTTTTTAGCATTATCGGCCAATAAACCGCGTGATGGCGCAATATATCTTTAGCAATTATATGAAAATCTGCCGGCCAATATTTGTCAAACGCGTGGCACGCGCGAAGACCTGACGCGTAATTTATAAGCGCGTCAAACCAAACATACACAACATAGTCTTTATCAAAGGGTAGTTCCACTCCCCAAGACATCCTGTTTTTAGGACGTGATATACATAAATCTGTCAATTCCTCCTTCAAAAACCCAAGAACTTCATTTCTGCGGTTTTTAGGCATGATGAAAGTCTGATTAGCTTTAATATAATCGATAAGCCAATCTTGATATTTACTCATTTTGAAAAAATAATTTTTTTCTTTTATACGCTGAAGTTTCCGACTGCATTCAGGGCAAATACCGTCTTTTGCCTGACCGTCGGTCCAGAAAGTTTCGCATGGAACACAAAACCATCCGTCATATTCTCCCTGATAAATATCACCGTTTTCTTTCATTTTATTAAGAAACTCTTGTACTGTTTCTTTGTGAACACTATCCGTTGTTCTTATAAAATAATCGTACTCTATCCCCAAAATGTCCCATACTTTTTTAAAATTCGGCACTATTTTGTCAACAAACTCTTTTTCGCGGCCTTGCCCCAATCCTGATTTTAACGTCGCTTCCTCTATTTTTTCACCATGCTCATCCGTTCCCGTAAGAAAGAACACTTCTTCACCCAACATTTTATGGTACCGGGATAAAACATCAACCGCGATTTGAGTATATGCGTGGCCTATATGAGGATTCGCGTTAACATAATATATCGGTGTTGTAATATAAAACTGGTTTTTTTTCATACTTATTTCTTTAACTCCTTTATTTCCTCTGTTTTTATATCTTTTATTTTTCCTTCTCCAAAATCAACTGTAATTATTCCTTTCAAAGGATTAACTGCTATCACCTTACATTTTCCCTGATCTGTCGCAATCTCCTTACCCACCTTGGGCAATGCTTTCGAAGCTTCCTTGTAAGTAGCATATTCATATCCTAAACAACACATAAGACGACCGCACAGCCCTGAAATTTTAGAAGGATTAAACGGAAGATTTTGGACTTTAGCCATTTTAATTGTAACAGGTTCGAAATTTTTAAGAAAAGACATACAGCAAAGCTCCCTGCCGCACGACCCATGGCCGCCAAGAAGCCGAGCCTCGTCTCTCACCCCAATCTGCCTTAACTCAATTCGTACTCTGAAAATACTTGCTAAATTTTTTACGAGATTCCTGAAATCCACTCTGCTTTCTGATGTGAAATAAAAAATTATTTTTGACCGGTCAAAAGAATATTCCGCGTCAACAAGTTTCATGGGAAGCTTATGTTCTTGTATTTTCTTTTCACAAACATTCATAAGGTCTTTTGTCTTTGCCTTATTTTTTGCTATCTGTTTTTCATCCCAGGGATTACTTTTTCGGATTACTTTTCGTAAAGGTTTTTCAGGAGTTTTAACGGCTTCCGTAACCTTTTCGCTGGGGGAGGCTACCGTCCCGTATTCAAGCCCTCTGTCAGCTTCAACAATAACCCTGTCACCAACCTCAAATTTTAATCCTCCTGTAATAAAATTTTTTATTTCTCCGGCAGTTCTAAGCTGTACCTGTATAATTTCATTCATTTTTTATAATCTCCTCAGCCTTAGTATATACATTGAAGTAATTTTTGCTCCGCTTTGAGCGTTACCCCACACAACTCGCGGTTTTAATACTTTCCGGCAAAATTTGCGCAACCAATTTAGGGTTTACATTCCCCGCCAACGCGCGTTTAATATCTATCAACTTTTCAATTGTCCGGTATATTTCATTTATACCGCATTTCTTAAAAAACTGGTATATTTTTGACTCCAAAACGTTCCGGTCAAATACAGAGCTTTTTAATCCTTCTTTCCCCATAACCACATCGCGAAAAAACATTATCATCATTTCAATGTCTTCCATAAGATAATCCTTGCCTTCCTTCGGCCAGTCTAAACACACAGAACTATCTTCATCAATAATTTGTTCAAGCATTGCCAAACATTCGCTTTTTCTTTCGCCAATATCTTCGTTCATCATTTCAAGAGCTTTTCCGGGAGACCCTTGAGCTAAACAGGCAAGAAAATACGCCTCACTTTCCGTAAGATTAGACTTCTCCAGAATAATGCCCTTCGCAAGTTCAACCGATAAACACGAAAACCTTACTTCCGAACACCTCGACACAACAGTCTGAAGCAAAAGTTCTTTTCGGCTGGTGATAAGAATTAGTACAGCTGTTTTGGGCGGTTCCTCTAAAATTTTTAATAAAGCATTCGCGGCTGACTGGGTCATCATATGCGCATCTTCAACAATACATACGCTAAGCCCCTCTGTATAAGGTTTCAAACTCAATACTTCTTTAACTTTCCTTATCTCTTCTATTTTGATATTTTTATTTTTTTCAGGTTTTATCCATACAATATCAGGATGAGTACCTTTATCAATCTTCGCGCAAGTAAAACATCCCTCGCAAGTAGAGTTTTCTTCTGTTTTTTTTCGGCACATTAATGCTTTAATAAAACTTTTTGCGGTAAGCGCCCGACCTATGCCTTCGGGCCCCGAAAACAGAAAACTTCCTGCTATCCTTCCAGACTTAACGCAATTCGAAAGATATTTAACGGCATTATCCTGACCTTTTATTCCGCCCAATAAAATCATACACCTCATTTTTTATAAATTTATATGTCTCGTCTATATCGTTTTTTACTTGTATAACCTTTACCTTTTTAGGAAACTTTTTCGCGATATCAAGGTACCCCTGTCTTACTCTTTCATGAAATTCATACGGCCTTTTTTCCATTTTATCGGCAGAGCATCTCTTTCCGGCACGCGAAAGCCCCATATTAACCTCAATATCTAAAATCAGCGTAATATCAGGAAAAATTCCGTTTGTTACGAAATCATCTATGCTTCTTATCATATTTATATCCATACCAGCACCGTATCCCTGATAAGCAAAAGTAGCTGTGTTAAAACGGTCACAAATAACGGTTTTTCCTTTGTCCAAAGCTGGTTTGATTATTTCTTCCACATGTTGAGCCCTATCTGCCTCAAAAAGTAATAGCTCCGCCTGTTTTCCAGGTTTAATATCCTCATTTTTCAACAAAACGTCCCGTATCTTTTGGCCGAGTAAAGTCCCACCGGGTTCTCTTGTATAAATAACATCATATCCGTCTAAAGTAAGATCGTCTTTCAATCTAACTGAATGGGTACTTTTCCCGCTCCCTTCAGGCCCATCAAAAGTAATAAAAAAACCTTTTTTCATTTCACTCTCCAAACAGGCCCTTCTGGAGTATCTTCAAGTACTACTCCCTTAGCTGTCAGTTTATCCCGTATCCTATCCGCTGTAGCATAATCCTTATTCTTTCTTGCTTCGATTCTCTGCGAAACCAATTCTTCTATTTCCTTTTGTTTCTTCTTGTCAATTTCAGACCCGTCAAATTTTAATCCAAAAATACCGGCAAACTCTAAAATTGTATCTTGAACAGTTTTTAAATTCGCTTTTTTTTCACCGTCCGGCGTATTTTTGTCAGCCAATAGCTCATTTCCAATTTTTACGGTTTCAAACATAACTGACATTGCCACTGCGGTATTAAAATCATCATCCATAACTTCTTTAAACTTTTTCTTCATTACAGCTATAGCTTCTTTTACTTTCAACTCTCCGTTAAACTCACCAG
>JAHIZQ010000256.1 GCA_018814505.1 Candidatus Omnitrophota bacterium | reverse complement strand
CGATCTGGTGGTCATGGTCAATATGGACATTGTGTTATAAAAATGGAAGTTGGAGGATCTAATTCTATAGAAGCCGCTTCAGGAATAGAGTTTATTAATAAAATTGTGGGGGGATCTATACCCAAAGAATATATTCCCGCGATTAAGCAGGGTGTTGAATCCGCGGCGCGAAGCGGGATTTTTGGTTATGAGGTGACGGATGTTAAGGTGACATTAGTTGACGGTTCTTTTCATGATGTAGATTCTTCGGAGCTTGCGTTTAAAATGGCAGGTTCTATAGCTTTTAGTGAAGGACTAAAGAAAGCGAAAGCGGTTTTGCTTGAACCGGTAATGAGTCTGGAAGTTCTTGTTCCGGAAGAATATATGGGAGAAGTTATAGGCGATCTTAATTCAAGGAGAGCTAAAATTGAATCAATGATGCCCAAATTAAATATTAGTGTTATAAAGGCGAAAGTCCCGTTATCGGGTATGTTTGGTTATGCGACCGATGTACGGTCTCTTACGCAGGGAAGAGGCACTTATAGTATGGAATTTGCTTGTTATGAGAAGGTGCCGCCGCAAATAGCAGAAAAAATTATTGGTGAAAAGAAACAAGGAGGTAAATAATGGCTAAGGCGAAATTTGAGAGGACAAAACCGCACGTAAATATAGGAACAATAGGTCACGTAGATCACGGCAAGACAACGTTGACAAGTGCGATAACAACATATTTGGCGAAGAAGGGCATGGCGGAAGCTTACGCGTATGATCAGATAGACAAAGCGCCGGAAGAGAAAGAAAGAGGGCTGACTATATCTATTAGCCACGTAGAATATCAGACAGAAAAACGTCATTATGCTCACATAGACTGTCCCGGACACGCGGATTACATAAAGAATATGATAACGGGAGCCGCGCAAATGGACGGAGCGATATTAGTAGTATCAGCCGCGGACGGTCCTATGCCGCAGACAAGAGAACACATATTATTAGCCAGACAGGTAAACGTGCCTTCGATAGTAGTATTTTTGAATAAAGTAGACATGGTAGACGACAAAGAGTTGTTGGACTTGGTGGAGCTGGAAGTAAGAGAGTTGTTGACCAAATATAAATTTCCCGGAGATAAAATACCCATAATAAAAGGAAGCGCGCATCAAGCGATGTCCAATCCTGATGATCCTGAAAAAACAAAGTGTATACAGGAACTACTGGACGCGGTAGATGAATACATACCAATGCCCAAAAGAGATATAGACAAACCGTTTTTAATGGCAATAGAAGACGTATTTTCAATAACAGGAAGAGGAACGGTAGGAACAGGAAGAATAGAAAGAGGAAAAGTAAAAATAGTAGAAGAAGTAGAAGTAGTAGGGATAAAAGATACCCGCAAGACGGTAGTGACGGGAGTGGAAATGTTCCGGAAGTTATTGGATTCAGGAGAAGCCGGAGACAATGTAGGGCTGCTCTTAAGAGGAATAGATAAGACCCAATTAGAAAGAGGGATGGTATTAGCCAAGCCCGGGACAATTACGCCGCATACAAAGTTCAAGGCAGAGGTATATATATTGACGAAAGAAGAAGGCGGCAGACACACACCGTTTTTCAAAGGATACCGTCCGCAATTTTACTTCAGAACAACTGATGTAACAGGTGCGGTGGAATTACCGCAGGGAGTAGAGATGGTAATGCCTGGAGATAATATAACGGTAGAAGTAGAGTTGATAATGCCGATAGCAATGGAAAAGAATTTAAGATTTGCCATACGTGAAGGCGGTCATACTGTAGGCGCCGGTGTAATTAGTGAAATTATTGCTTAATTTAAAATAAAAAAGAAGTAAAAAATTTCGAAACAAAGAGGGAAAATTGTAATGTCACAGCAAAAGATAAGAATCAAGTTGCAAGCGTATGATTGTAGGCTTTTGGATTTGTCTACTAAAGAAATAGTGGAAACCGCGAAACGGACAGGATCTGAAGTTTCTGGTCCGATACCGTTACCAACCAGAAGAGAAGATTATACTGTTTTGAGGTCTCCTCATGTAGATAAGGAATCCAGAGAGCAATTTGAAATTAAAATACATAAGAGAATATTGGATATTATTAATCCAACAGCTAAAACGATAGATGCTTTGAAAAAATTAGATTTACCGGCTGGAGTTTTCGTAGAAATTAAATAATAGCCCTTTTAAAAAGGATTGAGAAAAGATGACGCTTAAAGCTATATTAGGTAAAAAAATAGGTATGACGCAACTTTTTGACGAAGACGGTAATGTCTGTTCAGTAACAGCCATTGAAGCCGGGCCTTGTCAAATAGTACAGGTGAAGAGTTTCGATAAAGAAGGATATAATGCTGTGCAGATTGGTTTTGAAGATAAGAAAGAAAAGAAAACAAAAAAACCTCTTTTGGGGCATTTTAAAAAAGCGGGTATAGTTCCTAAGAGATTTTTGAAAGAAGTCAGGGTATCGCCTGAAGACAAAATAGATGTGGGTAGTACGCTAAGCGTAGATATCTTTGAAGAAGGTGAATATGTAGATGTAACCGGTAAATCAATAGGTAAGGGATTTCAAGGTTGCATTAAAAGGCATGGTTGGGCAAAGGGACCGGAAACGCATGGTTCAATGTCTCACCGTGAACCTGGTTCTATGGGTGCCAGTGCTTATCCATCAAGAGTCGTTAAGGGACATCCTTTGCCTGGGCATATGGGATATGATAGAGTGACGGTACAGAGTTTGGAAATTATAAAAATAGATAAAGAAAATAACTTAATTTTAGTAAAAGGACATGTTCCGGGTAAAAAGAATAACTTGTTGATGTTGAAACAAGCTAAGAAAAAGCCCTTTAAAAAGGAAAAAGTAAAAAAAGAAGAGCAGCCGGTTCAGAAAAAGGGAAAAGCGCCATCTAAGCCTAAGAAAAAGTAATTCAACATAAATTTAAGGAAAATAAATAGACATGGATTCTAAATTTACGATAAATATTATAGATAAATTCGGTAAGAATATCGATGCAATGCAGATAGACGATAAAATCTGGGGGCAGGAAATCAATGAAGATTTGTTGCATCGGGCAGTAGTGACAAGTTTAGCTAATAAACGTGCTGGTACAGCTTCGACTAAGACTAGAAAATACGTTAGTGGTGGAGGAAGGAAACCATGGAGACAAAAGGGTACCGGTCGCGCGAGAGCCGGTTCTATACGTTCTCCTTTGTGGAGGGGCGGCGGAGTTGTTTTTGGTCCGCATCCCAGAGATTTTGCCTGTGCGTTACCAAAAAAAATGAGGAGGAAAGCTCTTATTAATTCATTAGTATTAAAACTGAATGAAAATAAATTAACTGTAATTGATGATATAAAAATAGAAAAACCAAAGACAAAAGAAATGATT
>JAHIZQ010000031.1 GCA_018814505.1 Candidatus Omnitrophota bacterium | reverse complement strand
GATTTAACGGGATCAAGGTTTTCAGAGGGGTGCAAAAATTATGATAACCCGGACAGATTGGACAGAATTTCCAAAAAATTTGTCTTATTTGTCCAGTATTTTGAGATGACCAAAACTTCGTCAAACACTTCTCCGGGAAAACCCTGTTAAAAATTGCCGCTAAAAGCGAGAAAGAACGCCGAAACGAGATTGAACGTCTATCACCAAAGCTATAACCATTGCCCCTTTGGTGCCCTTTTTACCCCATTGTTAACCCTTAAAACGACACTCAAAGAACATATACTGCCTCTGAATAGTTCCCCATTGAATCGTATTATCAACCGAATGCTGCATTAGCTCTTATTTAATTCAACCCGTGTTCGGGGTAGGCCTTTTGGGTATTTTTTCTGCAGGAATTCTATGAGTTTTTCTCTTACTTCACAACGCAGATTCCAAGCAGTAGGTGAATCTGCGGCACTCATAAGGGCGCGTAACTCAACCGTACGCTCAGTTGTATTTGTAACCTGAAGGACCTTTACCTTTTTGTCCCAATAGGGACTTTTTTCAAGGATATTATAGAGCTCCTGGCGCACCTCTTCTATCGGCACGGTGTAATCGACATAGAGAAAGACAGACCCTATAATGTCAGCCGATGTGCGCGTCCAATTCTGAAACGGCTTCTCAATGAAATATGATATAGGAAGAACAAGGCGTCTTAAATCCCATATGCGCACTACTACATAAGTAAGCGTTATTTCCTCAATCCATCCCCACTCGTTTTCCACTACAACCGCATCATCTAAGCGAATGGGTTGGGAGATTGCAATCTGTATGCCTGCTATTATGTTTCCCAGCGTCTTTTGCGCCGCAAAGCCAAGCACTATACCTAAGACTCCGGCCGAAGCCAAAAGGCTGACTCCGATCTGGCGCACCGCAGGGAAAGTCATAAGAATAAACGATACCGTAAGCAATATAATACCGACTATAATAATATTGGATATTACGCCTATCTGCGTATAGACACGGCGTGCCAAAAGATTGTCGCGTGCCTCCACGTCGTATTGACTGAGTATCATTTCCCGCGCCATAAAAACCGCTTTGATGAGAAGAAAGCCGCATGACGCGATTAGCCATAGGTTTAGTACGCGCGCGATTATCGAATATATGCCCTCTTCAAACCGCGTAAACGGCATAACGATAATTAAGCAGAATGCGGGAATAAGAAATAATAGAGGTTTCCTAAGGTGGGCTAAACGTATCTTGACTTTTCTTGAGGATATAAACTTATCCCATCGGCGGATTAAAAAAACCGCCGTTAAATAAATTACCAGACCCGCCGCAAAGGACGAACCTGTCAAAATAACGGAAAATAAATTCTCATTCATATGCAAATATTATACACCTTTAAGCGAAAAAACTCCATTCTGATTTCTCTCTTTTATACCATCTATTCAAATCCCCTGCTTTAAACACAAGTATGGCCTCCTATGCTCCCCCAAAAAGACCAGAGAGGTCCTCTTTTAACCTGTTATGCGTTGAGAATTCTCTTACTATCCTACTAGCTCTCCTTGACAATCGGGCTCTCAAGTCTTCGTTCTTCACTAATTCCCGGTATCCCTTTATGAACTCATTTCCTATAGAATCGCGGTTTGAAAAAAATAAAGCGGCATCTTTAAATTTATCGAATACGGGCAATTCATTCAATAGAAGCGCATTACCACAGAAGGCGCTTTCGTGCGCGCTTAAAGAAAAGGATTCGCTTAACGAGGTATTTATATAAAGATGGCACATGTAGTAGTATTGGTACAGCTTTCTTTTTTCTATATATCGCATATAAAAGACCTGTTTGGGGTATTTCTTTTTAAGGTACACTAGTTTTTTGTAAAGATTTCTTTCGAGAGCTTTGCCTATAATGAAAATCTTATGATTCTTATGTTTTTTCAGGACATTAGGAATCTCCTCTAAAAGTATATGGGCGCCTTTGATTCGCTCAAGCCGCCCGACGTAAATAGAAAGAATATCGTTTTCCCGCAGTCCATGGTGTTTTTTGATGCGTTGAATCTCATCTTCATCTGCCGGAAATGTCTCGATCGTATTCTCGACTAATTTGACCTTGTTTACAAAAGAGGGAAAATACCTGCTGAAATTATCATATTCATAGATAGAAGGGCAGATTATTTTATCGGCAATCTGAATCATCTTTTCCTGATTCACCATAAACCGGTTAAACGTTTTAAAGCCGGAGTCTTTTTCTCTTCTTAAAATGCTATGAAAATGGTAAATAATTCCGGGTCTTTTGCCTTTACGTTCTTTTAGCTTTTTCAGTTCCTTTGTCCAATTCACGAAATGCTGGATAATAAAGCTAAACTTGCTTAAATCATATTCTTTTTGGAATCTCCAAAAGTTCGGATACCCTATTAGAGAATTATTCGGCAACAGCATCTTAACAGGGTGTTTCTTGTGAAATTCCGAAGTAATCAGCACATATACCTCATATCCCAAATCCAAAAGCACGCTACGGCATTGTTTAACGATCTGTCCGACCCCGCCGCTGTAGGACTTCCCTGTCGGGTATTCAAAGCTGATAAGTAAAATCTTTTTCATGTTTTTCTTCCTATCATAAAAACCCCGCTATTTACCTTATGTTTAAGAGGGTACGGATCGAAATCATCTATAGTTAAGTAGCTTTTGTGAGTTTCATGAATATTACCAAATGTATCCTTCTGTTCCAGAACGCTTTTCTCGTCTCCAACAGGTATAGTTATAATTATGCTGCCGCTATCTGTCATTTTTTTCATCAGTTCATCCAGTAGATAATAAACCTGTTCTTTCTCAAAATGCTCTAAGATTTCCGTAAGAAATATAATATCGTATTTTTTGTCTTCTAAAAAACGGCCGATTTTTAAACAATCGCCAACCATAACCTTATTATAGACGTATTGCCAAACAGGATTTTCGTAACCTCTGAATATTTCAATCGCTTCTATTAAGTGCATCCACTTTTCCGGATTAAGCCTTTGATACCGTATCTCGAACATTTCCCTAAAGATAAACCCGTTATGCCCCATTCCGCAGCCGACATCTAAGACATTAAGTTTTTCGTTCCTTATGTGAAACTGCTCAATAAATGCGATTATATTTCCTGTGGCATACGCGTTTCCGACAGGCATACTAATACCCCCCCCCAGCGGATGTTAACCGCAATCGTTATGTTTTTGCGTCCCACTGTAGACTCAGAACACTACAGGGGGCGACTATCTAAGTGCAAGGAAATACATATACTTGTGAAGATATATCGAAGACGCGAAAAGGGCACATACATCAGTTTATATGATCCATTGCCTAGTTTACCCCAAAAACCGGCCCCAGTCTACAAAAATATCGTAGCCGTGGCCGTTAAGGTTAATGAATACCTTGTTCAAAACCCTCAAAGAACACAAACCGCCGCTGGCAACCATATTTCAGCATCACCCGGGCCCGCATATCCCAACTCATGACCATCCAGGAGAAGCTTCCGGATGACTTCATAGAGAAGATGGGGGAATGCGATGACCAAAACCTCATCAAACGCTTCTCAGAGAAAAGGCTCTTAAAAATCGCGAGGCTTGAGAATAAACAGAATAGAAGAAAAACAATTAAACTATCCTCGCATCACATGAGTAGACATTGAATGCCGGATCTATAATTCTCAATCTATGCCTTTTCTTGGATAAATCAAGCATAATT
>JAHIZQ010000255.1 GCA_018814505.1 Candidatus Omnitrophota bacterium | reverse complement strand
TAAATTCTATTTTGCTTGTTTCGCCTTCCACATCTTTATAATTTTCTATCAGCATACCATTCACCGCACTGCACGGCCTATCTTCATCCGCAAGAAGAAGCCGTATTCCCGATAGAATTTCGAATACAATTTGTTGTTCAAGTTTCGGGGAAATGTCTATTTCAGCAGACATAAAAGCTTTTTGAAAAACTGTCCATGGCGCAAGTGTAGATTTTTTTGTAGCTATTGCGCACTTTGAATAAGACCAGGCTACATTATTAACACACAACAGGCACACTAAGATAATTGAGATAATCTTAATCCCCGGCTTATATTCTCTTTTTTTACGGTTGTAGCTGTTCATTGCTTGTGCCTTTCATACCAATTATAGAAAATAAATGCACATTCTAGATCCCGAATACCTTCGACAAGCTCAGGACAGGCAAATCCGGGATGACAGAAAAGGGAATAAAGATTCTTCGACTCCCTTCAGTCGCCCAGAATGACAAGGATGAAGACGGTTTCGCGCCTGACAAATTGGGGCATTACCTTTTGAGATTGGTATAACTCCTCATCCTGACTAAGAAACTACAATTCGCGCGGTCCCGAATAAGCCCCTTTATTCGTTATTATACGAAAAATCTAGGGTTATTTCAAGGAAAAGCTAGCTTTTCAGTCGGCTCCTTCTCATTTGCCGTTTTTTCAAACAATATGTTGTTTATCTGCGAATACCTGCTATAATGGCGACTATGCTATTTGTAACTTAAACACATAAAAGGAGTTAATAACATGGGTTCATTTGAAGGCCTGGGGTTGAGTCAAGACACCTTAAAGGTATTAAAGCAAAAGGGGTTTGAAGTTCCAACCTCAATACAAGAAAAGATCATTCCAAAAATATTTAACGGCACTAAAGATATTATTGGGCAAGCTCAGACAGGTACCGGAAAAACCGCGGCTTTTGGGCTTCCGTTACTTGAACTAATGCCCGAAAAGATTCAAGCTGTTCAGGCACTAATTCTAACGCCAACCAGGGAACTGGCTATTCAGGTCGCGGAAGAAATAAATTCATTAAAAGGAAAAAAGAGAATAACTGTCGCGCCGATTTATGGCGGTCAATCAATAGACCTTCAATTCCGAAGTTTGCGTAAAGGAGTAAATATCGTTGTGGGAACTCCCGGAAGAGTCTTTGATCACATAAAAAGGAAAACTCTGAAACTGGATAAAATATCTTATTTGGTTTTGGATGAAGCCGACGAAATGTTAAATATGGGTTTCCAGGAAGAAGTTAACGCTATTTTAGAGCATACAAACAAGGAAAAACGCACGTTGCTTTTTTCAGCTACTATGCCTGACGAAATATTAAAAATCGCGAAAAAATATATGGCCAGTTATGATTTGATTAAAGCAACTACCGGAAACCTGACAAGTAGCCGGACAGATCAGATATATTTTGAAGTTTCCAGGCAAGACCGATTTGAAGCGCTTAGCCGGATAATAGATATTGAAGACAATTTTTACGGGTTGGTCTTTTGCCGAACAAAAGTAGATGTAGACACAATTAGTAACCACCTTATGGAACGCGGCTATGACGCGGAAGGCCTGCATGGCGATATGTCTCAGGCTCACAGAGAACGAATACTCAATAAATTTAAAAAGAAAATCGTAAATATTCTTGTGGCAACGGATGTGGCGGCAAGAGGAATAGATGTTCAGGATCTAACGCATGTAATTAACTATTCTCTTCCGCACGGCCCGGAAGCATACGTTCACAGAATTGGCCGTACCGGTAGAGCCGGAAAAGAAGGAATTGCAATAACATTTATTACATCCGCGGAATACCGAAAATTACAACACATTATCCGTGTTGCTAAAACAGATATTAGAAAAGCGCGCCTTCCTAAGGCACAAGACGTTATTAAATCAAAAAAGCTCCGAATAAAAACTTCTCTAGATAACGTTATAAAATCAGGCCTTAATAACGAGTACTTGGATCTTTCTCGAGACCTTTTAAAACAAAACCCTCCAGAAGACATTTTAGCGGCGCTTTTACAACATTCTTTTGGAGGCGAATTAGACGCGAAAAGTTATTCTCATATAAACGAAACGGTTGTAGACAAAAAAGGTAAGACCCGATTATTTATTACACAGGGAAAAAAAGACGGATTAACACGCAAAAAACTGTTAGATTTTATTCAGAAAAAAAGTAATGTTTCCGGTAAAAAAATTGAAGATATAAAAATTTTAGATAAGTTTTCTTTTGCAACGTTGCCTTTTAATGAAGCAGAAATTGTATTAGCTTCTTTCAAAAAAGGTAAAAAAAGATCCGGCATTGTAATTCAAAAAGCTAACAAATGAAAAAATCGAATACTTTTTTTTGACTTTCTTGACCTTTTTCGGTTAACACCTCTATCTCCAACGTTTACGCGGCGGCCTTTTTTTGTTTCTCATATTTGACGAACTTCGGGGTTTCTGATTGGATGTTTTGGATAACACAAATTTTTCGCTTGAAAATTCAGGATGCTCCGAGATAGGTAAAGCCGTTTTTATGAGAGTCTCTATACTGCGCACGTCCTTTCCCTGTTCCGGAGTGGCAAACGAAATAGCGCGCCCTTCATGCCCGGCTCGGCCGGTGCGTCCTATTCTGTGCACATAATTTTCCGCATCGTCCGGAAGATCGTAATTTATAACCGTTTCGATACCAATAACATCTATTCCTCTGGCCGCTATATCCGTCGCGACAAGTATCCTGTAGTATCCTCTTTTAAACCCTTCAAGCGCTTCTTTCCTCTGCCTGAGCGTACGATCCGAATGTATTTCCGCTACTTTGTGTCCCATTTCTTTAATCATGCGTTTAATTTTGCTCGCACCCCTTTTTGTGCGGGAAAAAATGAGTACCGATCCGCAGTATTCATTAAGCAGTTTGGCCAAAAGTGTTTTTTTAGCTTCTCGTTTTACGATAAATACTTCTTGAATAATACGTTCCGCGGCAGTTCCTGAAGGCGCGACTTCAATATGAACTGGAAGCTTCATATGCTTGGTTCCAATTGACACAACTTCACCTGGTATCGTAGCCGAAAAAAGCATAGTCTGCCTTTTTTGGGAAACAAACTTAATGATACGTTCGATATCTGGTTTAAAACCCATATCTAGCATCCTGTCAGCTTCGTCCAGGATAAGAACCTCTACTTCATTGAGCCTCATTGTCTTCTGCTGTAAATGATCAACAAGCCGTCCCGGTGTAGCAATGATAATACGCGGGTTCTTTTTAAGCGCTTTAAGCTGTAACTGCATCGCGACTCCGCCTATAATAACTACTGTATTTATGCCAAACCCCGTTGCAATCTTTCGAAAAGTGTCGTCTACCTGCATAGCCAATTCCCTGGTAGGAACAACTACCAGACACTTGCCCATATTCTTGGCGAGACGCTGAACAACAGGTATGGTAAAAGCTAATGTCTTACCTGTCCCGGTCTGAGCTACCCCGATAATATCAGTACCTTCTATGGCAATGGGAATAGCTTTATGCTGAATCGGGGTCGGACAAACAAACTTAAGACGATCCAACACTTCAATAATTTTTGGAGCGATACCTAATCCGTCAAATGAGGTATTCGTTTTTATTTCTTTTTTCATAATATGTTAACTCCTAATTTTATAACTTTAGAAATCACTTTCTTGCTCTTTTTCGTTCATTTTCGCTCAAATATAATTTTCTTATTCTTATATTTTTTGGTGTGATTTCTACAAGCTCGTCATCTTCGATAAATTCAAGAGCAAATTCAAGAGTCATTTCTCGAGGTGGAATAAGCTGTATGGCATCGTCTGAACCTGACGCGCGCATATTAGTAAGCTTCTTTCCTTTTAGAGCGTTAACCGCCAAATCTACTCCTTTATTATTCACGCCTAAGATCATACCTTCATACAAATCATCTCCAGGGGTGACAAAAATCTCCCCCCTGGGTTGTAAATTATAAAGCGCGTAAGCAACCGCATTTCCGGTGGACTGTGACACCAAAACGCCCGTCTGGCGTGACGGCATCTCGCCCTTATATGTTTGATACTCAAAAAAGTTTTGGTACATAATTCCTGTACCGCGCGTCATAACTAAAAAATCGCTTCTAAAACCTATTAGCGCTCTTGAAGCAATAATAAATTCCATT
>JAHIZQ010000254.1 GCA_018814505.1 Candidatus Omnitrophota bacterium | reverse complement strand
GCCTCATCAACAGTTAATATCAGGGTTTGCTTCTTGCTTAAAACTATTTCTAAGATAGACATTCTTATGGATTTTACTAAAAAAGGTTTGCTTGCTGTTTTAACATCGAGATTAAGGCTTTGCGCAACCTGCCTGTAAAAATCTATCACAGAGCCAGATGTCGCTATTACCTGCGCTATCTTTACACTTGAGGGATGAAAACAAGATACTGCATATCTTATAGCTGTCGATTTTCCGCTTCCTACATCTCCTGTTAATACGAAAACTCCACCAAGATTTGATACATAGGAAAGCCTTTCTTTTACAGACAACATACAAGGCAGTTTCAATAAATCTTTTTCTTCTATATCATTTGAAAACGGCTCTTTTTTAAATCCAAAATAATTTCTATAATTGTTCATTTAAAAACCTCCTCATTATCTGTATTCGTTGTGAACTTGAGCTCACCACTTTGTATTTTCTGATTAGGATTTATTTCTGGTTCTTTTGATATTACATTGCGATGTGGCGTTAACCAGTTTCTTCCTAGTTTCGCGTTGATGTGAGCATCAACCATGCTTGCAGTTCCAAACGACATTCCATCAAAATATATCTCAACTTTGCTGGCATCACACTCATCATATTTTACCTCTACTTTCCTGTCGATTAATCCAACTGGAGCTTCATAGGTATTGCCGTTTAGTCGAAAAGTTCTGTCTTTTTTAACTAGCCGTTTGTCTACTCTTCTAAAATATGACATTATGTCTTTCGGAGAGGGCCGCACACACTGCATGTTGCGCTTGTATCGCTCAATTGGGGTCTCATTTGTTGATGAATGCTTGCGATTATTATATTCCTCTACCCATTTTTCAAAACACAAATTTAGCTCATTTAAATTTCCACCTTTGAACATTGGCATAAAATTATCCCGAACATATTTAAACCATCTTTCTATTTTCCCTCGGCCTTGCGGTGTATATGGAGGGGTGTGTTTTACTGAGATCCCAAGAGACGCTGTTATCTGCTCCAAATGCACGGATTTGTAACAGGCCCCATTATCTATATATAAAGTCATAGGTAAGCCTCTTCTTAAAAATGCTTCTTTTAATGCTACTCGTAAATTTGAAAGACCTTCACTTAAATAAAACTCAGCATGAACAATTAGCCGCGAATGATCATCTATAATCCCTATCAAATAAGACTTCTGTTTTCTGGCTCCTTCTTTCACATAGGGTCCGTGCATTATATCGGATTGCCATACCTCATTTGGGTACTCTGCTTCAAACTTTCGTATATCAACTGCTTCAGAATTTGGTTTATGTAAATTTTCGTTTTTTAAAAATCGATATATCGTCGCAAGATTACCTTAGCGCTTGCTTCGATTATTTTCCGATGCTTGAGTTCCCTGATTATAGCTGGTAACTTTAAATTTGGATTCTCTTTTTTTATCTCCTTTATCGATAATCGCAAAGCAGGCGACAATGAGTGATACTCTCCTTTGTCTTTCCTCGTTTGCGGAAATAACGATTCCAGTCGATTTCCACCTCGATGGTAAATCCGAATCCAGTTTAAAATACTTTCTCTTGAAACATCTGTCTTTTCCGAAAAGGGTATCTCATATTTGAGATTTTCTTTAAAAGACAACAGCTCTTCCTTCTCGCCGTATTCAAGTCTTCTACCATTTACAAAATCTGCTATGATCGAAAACCTGAACATCGCAATTTTCATCTTTTTTTCCGTTTTCATTCTTTTTACCTCCAATTTTGTTAAAAAAACTTTGTTATTTTATCCTTTGGAGGATTTCAATTTAAGCCTGAGGTAGGTTTTTTATTTTGCTATTTCTACCTTCTTTATTTTGAACTTGAATAAAACGGAATACTTTTTTCTTCATATACCTTTATCGCCCCTATCTGGCTTGTTTCGGAAGAACCTCCATAATCAAATAAATACCTTTTTATGAAATTTTTAAACCAGTAGTAAGCTCTATAGATATTACAGCACGGCGGCCATTTGTAATGTGCGATCTTGTAAATTAGGGTTTTAATTATTTCGATGCTTGCGGTCTGAAAACGATTATAATGGCTCTTAGGCCTTAAGATAATTACTATCCCACAGTTGTCACATCGCAAACGCTTACAAGGAAGAGTTT
>JAHIZQ010000253.1 GCA_018814505.1 Candidatus Omnitrophota bacterium | reverse complement strand
TCCTTTCCAATACGTTTATCTTCCGAATTAAGCTCAATTACTATTTCCCCGGAACTACTCGTATAATATCCTTGTTTTTGCCATACTTTCCCGATAATGCGGGTTAATTTTTTGCCCAAAACATTTCTAGCGTTTAAAACATCTTCAACGTATTCTTTTTTCTCATCCAATACTTTTTCACCATTTTCATCAAGCGATATATACGGTTTTACAGCTTTGCCGTTTTTAGAGAACAACGTTTTTATTAATTCATCATAAAGTTTTACGGCATTTGTATCTCCGGACTTTTCAACACCTTTAACGGTATCCATGACAAAGGATGGATCCATAATCCATAAAGCGTAAAAGTCAGCTACCGTCTCAAAAAAACCTACTATATGTTTCTCCTCAAGCGCGATTTCGGCCGCTCTAGATGTTAGAGGCGTAAACTGGTCAAGATACAAATTAAACAGTTTTTTTATAGCTTCATCAGGCAAAGCTAACAACGCGTGGTGCCCTATTTCATGCATCACCGCAAAAGGTAAAACACTTTTATCAGGCATAAGCGTTATAACGGAGAATCTATCGTGTGTTATACAATTGCCAAGTGTTGCATTTTTATTTACTTCCGGACTTGTCTTGAAACATAAAATGCCTTTTAGCTGGTTGGAAGACAGGTTCGATAATAACTCTATAACCAACTTTGTATACTCTTCTGATTCCATATTAACTAAAATTCCGGATTTTTTAAAAAAATCTCGGGCACTGCTCGGTAATGAAAGAGCCTCAAGAATTTCCGGATATCTTAATAAAAGATCATTTTGTTTTTTCATTGCAAGAATAAGCTCTTCATGCCGGGCGTCACCCGAAAGATAGGCTTCATCTACAACCTTTTCAAGAATCGTTTCTCTGGTATCCACACCGCCTTTTACATTTTTTGGATCATATAAATTATAAAAAATATCAGAAATAAGCGTTTCTATCTCTTTTTCCAAAGTTATAACTTTTTTTCCGGTTTTTGTGTCAGATGATATCTGCGAAACATGGGCTTTATCACCTTCTAATAACCCTGCAGCTAAATTAACCGCGCTATTCATGCCTGCGGGGGCCAAATTATGAATTTTTTGAGTTTTTTCTCCACAAAGATATGAATATACCGCTAACATAGACGTACTTAATGCTACTGGCTTAAAAATATTTAGAACACTTCCCGAAATAAGATTGTGATATGGACATTTGTATTCATCTTCATTTTTAAAATTCGGTATGATGGAAATATAGGAAATATTTCTTTCTTTAAAAAGTTTGTAGATATTTTCTGAATGAAAACCACCGGTAATTAAAATAGTGGGTTTTTGAACATCATCAGAAAACTTAAGGTTTTTTAAGAAAGTTCTATCCCGCTTAAAAGAGTACTCATAAAACTCAGACATTTTTGCTAGATAAGTATCAAGGTTTTGTAATCCATCCGGAAATTCCGTGGCAATATTATAAAGAGGCATCTCCCTATTTACAAATGAAAGATATTTTTTTATACTAAACAATTTTTCATTATTTTTGTAGCATTCGTACTCTCTTCTTGTAAGGGTCATATTGAAAAGCTTTTTTACCAGGACAAGGTGTTCCGAAAGATAATTAAGTTGTCTCTCGGCATCGTTTTGGCATAAAGCTTCCTTAACCTCTTTACCAAAATAATCAAGCTCTTCCACCATTTTCGTTTTATTCAGGTTTTCATATAAAGAAATATATTCAGTATATTTTTTTAATTCCGGAAAAACTGACAAATCTATATTTGTAGACTTGGTTCTTTTTATAAGAAATTCATAAAATTCTTTTTGTTTAATTTTTCCCTGATTAAATCCAATTGTCTTTAATGCCACCTCTTTTAATTCCAACTTTGATAATATTTTTTGTAAAGCGTCTATAAGTTTATTTCGCTCAATATTCGCGCGTTCAAAATCTATTTTCTCTTCCTGCGTTAATGAATGGTACAGGCGCACTATGTTTTCAAATTTGTCATACGCGATCCCGAGCGCTTCGGATTTTTTAATCAAATGCGCCAAATAATCTTTCAATTTGGACTCTGCATCTCTATACGCAGCATATGTTCTATCAAACTCCAAAAGTTCTTCTGAATACATACGCCGTTTAAGTTTGTCTAACGTATCACTAAGCGATTGAAGCTGTTTATTGATGTTTTCTTTGTGTGCAAGGGATTTTCGGTATATAGTAAGGTTTTTTAAATAAAGTTCCGTATTCTCTACTCCCCAAAGCCTGATTTTATCCGGATTATTTATCGCAAAGTATTCCGCGCCGTTTACCACGCCTTGCCTTACAAAGTAATCTGAAACTTTCTGCCGTAAAACCTCATCCGCAATATCGGTAAAGGGCGAAAAATCATAATTTTCTTCTCCGCCTTCAAGATTGACAATATTCACTCCATACTCATTATTAAAGTAGCCTATTATTTCTGAGATTTTTTTCTGAGCGGCATAATTACAATGAGCATCCTGGATATGGATAATTGTCTTTCGGCAAGAAACCTCATCTTCTGGCGCCCAGGAATCTTGGATTTCACCAAGTTTCGCGGGAATTCTAAAGAATGAAACATCTGAATTTAAGGAATTATTAACCTGATTGTAAATCAGCAAGCTTTTTCCAGCCTGTAAGTCATTTTCTGTTGCCCAGGATATGTCCCGACCAAGTGTTGTACACAAAAAAGCAATAGTAGCAATAATACTCGTTACTGCTTTATATGACCTCTTATTGTTGAATACATTCTGATTCCGCATATTGAGCGCTTTTTTTGTCTGTTTGTTTGGAAGGCATCATATAAGAACCATATCAGCCTTTATTTTATCCTAACATTGTACTATAGAAACATGCGAATTGTCAATAAATAACATTGTTAAAGATTAAAAACACAGTTAGCGCGTACCCTGCTTTGTTCTTAATGACAAAAAGTTGATATTTTGCAGAACCCTTATGTGGTATATTCTGAAAGGAGCTTTTGGGGAAACCCTATATCTTTCACAATCACTTCACCGCAAACACTAGGACCGTCTTTTATGAAAAAACCTTTTTTAGTCAACCCAAATGTAATAGTTTTTTTCGCTTTTGGAACATATTTAACAGCCAAACCTGTTGTTGCATCTAATCCTGATGGAATATCTACAGCATAGGTTTTAATCTTTAAAGAATTCAGTTTTTTTCCCAAAGTTATACAAAAATCAGGCAATTCTCCCTTAAAACCTGTTCCAAAAAGAGCGTCAACAGCGATTGTAAAAAACTCTTTTTTTTCATCAATTAAAAAAAATTGTTCTAATGGATATATTTTTATGCCTCGTTCCCGAGCT
>JAHIZQ010000252.1 GCA_018814505.1 Candidatus Omnitrophota bacterium | reverse complement strand
GATTCTTCTAGTTTTTCTTCTTCTAAACTTTCCGAATCGGAAATATCAATTTCCACAAAAAAGCTATCACTTGCCACCTGAGAATGAAAATCATAATAGGGCTCCAACTCTTCAAACAACTCATGTAAAAATATACGAGCTTTTTCATAAAAAAGCTCGCTTTCACACTCAACTATCCCTTCTTTTATCTCTTTCAGCCAATCAGTAAACTGACGTCTTCCTATGCCCACACTTTCCGCCGCCCTTGTCCTGTTCCCCTTTGACAATTTAAGCGCTTGGGAAACTCCCCACTTTTCCACTTTTCTGGACATTTCCATAACGGTTTTATTTAGGTCCTCACCATTAAAAAATTTTTTCATTTTCACATATTCTTGCGTCACTTCAGGGTAAATTAAATTATGTCTTTTTATTATATCCCAAAGACCGCGCTTGCTGATTTTTAGTAATTTTGCCGCTTTTTCTGTATTTCCTTTTGTTTCATGCAACGCCTTCGAAATAAATACACATTTTATCTGATTGCTTATTCTTTCTTTCACATTTATTAAATTAATCTTTGGATTTCTTTCATCAACAAAGTATTCAAAATCTTTGATAATCCCAAGATATTCCTCTTTCGCGCGTTGACCAAATGACTCTTCTAAAAAATCTTCCTGCTCAAAAACAACTCTTGCCCTATTCCTACACTGCGTTATTATTATGCTTTTAATTTTTGCATCAAACTCTTCCTTCGACATAAGAAGTTTTTCGGCCGCGGTTTTTGAGTCGTTTTTTGCCCTGCTAAGCGAGTAAAGAATTACTCGTTCTTCTATGCCTCTCATAACTCTATTTTTTAAATCTAAAAAGTCTATTTCCGCGTCAAATAATACAATCGATTCCTTTGCATATTCTTCTTCCGCGTTAGACAAATTCAACTTATTCGTTTTCATTAATTGTTCTAAGTAACACTTATCCACCTCCGCCAGCTTACTCATATAGGAAACATCTTTGCCTTTTTCTTTAAGTTTGCACAAAATAACTTTCATAACCTCATTACCAATTTTCTCCTTTAGAGACATCAAGTTTAATTTTGGATTTTCTCCCTTCATGAATTTTATTATCGATTGGAAACAATCTTTTAAGGTCATTGTCGCTATTTCCGCGCTAAAACCTTTTAAACTAATATTCAGCTTATAGTCATGTGCGCTCACATCTAAAAGTAATTGTTTTTCTATAAAACTTGTTTCGACGTCAATATTTTCCGTTTCATTTTTGATTATTTCCAGATTAGGTAACTCTTTAAATCTTGACTCTATTTCTAAAAGTTTAAAAATCAAATAACCTGTGCTAATATTTAAAACATCCGCGGTCTTTTTAACGTTAAAATTCTGTTCCCGCAAAATACTAACAATTAAACATTCTTCAAAAGCCTCGACTATCGTTCCTGATTCCAATGATTCTGACGAATTTTTCTCGTGCCATCCATTTTCTGGCATCTCATTAAGTCTTAAAACTTCTTCCGTTTCATTTTTGACTACGTTTTTAAAATCGTGCAGTTTTATTTTATTTTTACTCTTCTTTAAAATTTCAACTGTTCTTTCATAATTTTTGTCTGAAATGGTAAGATTAAGTCCCATCGCTGTATTTACTAATTTTAACTGTTGGTCTTCACTTTCAAAAATTCCTATTTCTTCCTTTTCAGCATCTTGTTTTATCAGTTCTAACAAAGCGCGTAAATTCACATTTCTTTTTGCGTTAAACTCTTTTTCATATAGATATGGTTTATTTTTTATTTCTTTAATCATTTTTTGAAACTCTTTATAACACATGTTCTCATATTCAGTTTTGTAAAGTGAACAGATGTTTCTCTTCTTCCAAATAGAATCTAAAAAAGAAATCCATATGTTGTTTAATTTAATTAAGTTCGCCTGAATCATACGTCCATCATATCGATTTAACATTTTCATATAATAAAAGAATTGCCTCTTATCATCTAAAATGTCGTCTACCCGCATTGCTCGTTTACGAATATTTGTCTTATATTGGCATATACCTTTCTGAATTTTTTCTAAACCATACTGCATCTTTCTTGCTAATATTTTCTTCCATATACCGACATTTTCATCAATTTTAAATTTTTTTTTGAACTCCTTTATTTCCTTTTTTAACGCTGGAATATCTTTCCCTCCAAAATGAATGAGATCTTCTTCTTGCAAAGAAATATAGAACCTCGTACTTCCTGGATCTGCGCCCCTTCCCGCTCTAAGCTGTAA
Source organism: Candidatus Omnitrophota bacterium (assembly GCA_018814505.1). GTDB lineage: Bacteria > Omnitrophota > Gorgyraeia > Tantalellales > Tantalellaceae > JBDRNE01. Next base: position 1,544 of record JAHIZQ010000252.1, on the reverse strand, counting down.
CTGTTTTTTTATACGTTCATCTCTATATGATCCAACTCCAATGACATACAACCCTCCTTTTGCCCTTACCTCTTCCCCCAGTTCAACATCTACTCCTCTTCCGCCTAGCTGAGTTGTAATAGTCACGGCACCAGGCTCACCCGCATTCATGATTATTTTTTCTTCATTCTCCGGATCCAATCCATCGAAAAGATTTGCCTTTATCCCTATTTTTCCGATTTCTTTTTTCAACCATCTAGCTTCTTTTATACTTCTCGTTCCGACATAGACAGGTCTCCCAATTTTGTGTTTTTGCTCAATATCCGACACTATCAGCTTCCATTTCGTAGCGTCTGTAAGCGTAATAACATCCGGCAAATCTTTCCGCAAAGACTCGTTGCGTTTTGGCACTTTTAGAAATTCCAATCCATAATACTCTTTTAGTTCGTTAGCGACAGGGCGCAACGTCCCGCTCATAGCGGCTAAGTTACATAATTTGTCATAGTAATTTTTATAACAAATTGATATTACTACGGTTGAAGGCGCTGTAAGTTTACAATTATGTTTCAATTCAATAAATTGATGTAACCCATTTTCCCAAATACTTCCGGGTTTTAATTTTCCGGATGTTTCATCATAAACAACAACCTTTTTCCTGCCGAATCTATCCCGCGGCACTACATAATCCACGTTTTCGACATATCCCTCACTTGCTATCGCATTTTCCAGAAAAACTACCAACAGATCCAGATCAAGATCTTTTAAATATTTGTTTTCGTTTATGGCTTTTTTAAAAAAACTTTTCCCATTTCTACTTAATGTAGCCGTTTTATCCCGATAATTAAGCTCATAGTCGACATCATAAACACAATCTTTTGAAAGTTCATATATTTCCTTAAATACATAGTTTAAAAAGTTACCGTCTGCCGGCACAGCTATAACCAACGGTTCTATATTCCCGTCAATAAGTATGCTGTCTCCTTCGTCCACAATTGTAAGAGCAATCTGTTTTTGGCTTACTTGCGCGGTAGTTTTGTTCACCAAAACATCCCTCAGATAATCAAATACTATTTCCCGACTATACCCATAAATTATATCAGCATCATAAACTTCTTTTTTTTTCACATATTCACAGGGCTTGCCGCCAACTAAAAAATTACTATTTCTGAGAAATTTAAATTCAGCAGTTCTTTGCCTAATACAAATGTTGTTGAATAAATACGAATTATTGAATAGTCTTTCCTTCGCTCCCTGCGTTATAACTCCTGTCGAAAGCCCTAGAAAATTAAATACGCGCCCCATCAAATTCGCGTCTCTTTTAGCCAAATACTCATTAACCGTGTGTATATGCACACTTTTTCCTGTTAACGCGTTTAAATATGCCGGCATAATAGCGGCTAAAGTTTTACCCTCACCGGATACCATTTCAACAGCCTTTCCTTCATGTAAAGCTATCGTTGATGTAGACTAAAGTGTGGGGTTTTTAACAAAAGAAAGAATCAGCAGTAGTAGCATTTCTTTCTTTTTGGTTCTTTTTCTTTCTTTGTGGATTATGTGGATATGTT
>JAHIZQ010000251.1 GCA_018814505.1 Candidatus Omnitrophota bacterium | reverse complement strand
GACCTTGAACATGTATTTCTGTAAGTGGATCCTCAGGAGGAAAGCGCTGTTTAGTTCTTTTGTACATAAAAAAGAAAACCTGGAGTATAACCGTCCTGGATTTGTCGATATTTTTATAAAATTTCAAAAAAAATAAGCAGGCTTTATATCTCCATGTCTATATCAAACAAAGTTTCGGTTATTGTGCCCACCAAAAATAGTGAACGCACGCTTGCGGCTTGTTTGTTATCGATACGAAATCAAACCCATCAACCAGTCGAAATTGTGGTCGTTGATCGAGCATCAGGTGATAACACCGTGAGTATTGCAAAACAATTCGCTGATATCATAGCCACAAAAGAACCGGAGCGTTCAGCTCAACGAAATGAAGGTGTTCGGCTGGCACATGGTGAATTTATCGCCATAATCGATAGTGACATGTACCTCACACCGGAAGTTATTGCCGCTTGCGTTTCTGCTCTTAAAAACGATCCTACAGCCGCAGGTGTCACCATTCCGGAAAAATCGATTGGCAACGGTTTTTGGGCCAGCTGCAAACAACTGGAACGCAGCTTCTATGTCGGAATCCCATGGATGGAGGGGGCGAGATTTTTTTGTCGCGCCGATTTTATTGCCTTGGGTGGCTATGATGAGACATTGGTTAGCGGTGAAGATTGGGATTTATCACAACGTTTTGAAAAAATGGGTAAAATTTTACGAGTTAATGAGTTTATTTTGCATGATGAAGGTGAACTCAAATTGAGTAAAATCCTCCAAAAAAAATGGTACTATGCCATTAAGTTTGCTAAATACACCGCCAAAAAAGAACATACAATAAAAACAACTAAGCAGATTAGCTTCATTAGACGTTTTGCTCTCTTCTTGTCTGCTCCTAAAAAACTTTTCCGACGTCCTTTGGTGGGTGTGGGCATGCTTTTTATGAAAACGTGTGAATTTGCCACGGGTGGACTGGGTTATTGTATTGGTATTTTAAAAAGGGATTGATTATTATACCTTGGTTAAGAATTAAGGATTCGCCTTTGTTTCTCACCCAGAAAGAATAAAGATATGTTGAGAAAAATTTTTATCAAACTCCATAACACCGCTACTCAACAAAGAAAAAAACAAATAATTGATTTATTGGATTATCAACCTGAAATAAAAATCTTAGATTTAGGTTGTGATGATGGGATCCGTACCATGGAAATAGCGCGTAAAATTGGAACCCGAGAAATTTATGGGGTTGATATTATCGAGGAGCAATTAATGCGGGCGGCTCAATTGGGAATTAAAACAACCAAGACTGATCTTAATCAGCAGCTACCGTTCGAAAATAACTATTTCGATCTTATCCACGCTGATCAAGTGATCGAACACATCGCCTTTTTAGACGATTTTGCCTCTGAAACTCATCGAGTTTTAAAGCCAGGAGGAACATTGATTATTTCCACCGAGAATGGAAGTTCGTGGCATAACATTTTTGCAGCTATTATGGGGTGGCAAATCTTTTCTTCCACGAATCTTTCGATTAAAAGAGGTGGACTAGGAAATCCTTTGGCCATTCTTCGGCACGAAAAAAAATAATGAACTCTTGGACGCATAAAACTATTTTTAACTATCGTGGCTTAAAAGAATTTTGGGAGATGTACGGCTTTAGATTAATTGCCATTAGGGGTGCGGGTTATTATCCTCTGCCCTCCTTTTTAGGCCGACTAGATCCCCGACATTGCCATTATATAACGATGAAATTTCAAAAGCCTTGGCGGTGATCAATAGGTTGCATCGAAAACAAACCGTGATTTTCAATATCAATAAAATTCATTTTCTACAGCATATGTAAGTATGTCTTCGACGGTTTTGAATACGCCTACGCTGCCATTGTTAAAAACAAAAAAATTCCCAGCCCGCTCCTTGAACCACAACCCGCGACATGACCTATTAAAAAATAGGTCAATGCAATCGCTCGACCGACAATCATCCTCCTAAATGCCCTTCAATGAGGGTGATTTTAATTTCATAAACCATCATCTAGCAGAAAGGAGCTTCGCCTAACAACTCTATTAACGTGGATAGAACTTAATCTTTGAGCCGCTCGGGATGACGCCAATAATGAATGATCTGCAGAATGATAGTCATAACCAGCAGAAAAAAAGTCCAAACCGCCATAGTTTCGGCTATCTCATCTTTCTTCAAAAAAAACAGAATGGGGCAGGTGGTCAATGCGATCAAAGCGGCTCCACCCACCAGCCGTTCGTCCCAACGGAAAAACATGAACAGCAATAAGGTAAACCAAAGAATTCCGGCCCGTGGTCCAAGCCACAGCCAAAAACTAGTCGCCATCAAAATTGCTACCATTAAGTGTCGCGGCTGCTGTCGGAATTCCTGTAGCCTTCGCCAAAAAAATTGAACGAGAATGGCTTTGCTTAACTGCATGATCGATCGAACAAATCTGCCGACTATCCAAATTAAGGAAACAAAAAACGGAGTGACCGCTCTTCGATGATGTGATAGTAGTAAAAAAAAATTTTTAATTTT
>JAHIZQ010000250.1 GCA_018814505.1 Candidatus Omnitrophota bacterium | reverse complement strand
TTTATCGCAATAAACGCCAGTATGAACTTGTAAAATGTTAAATTTGTTATTCATAAACAGCATGTTATAAGTGTCATCTGGTTCAAGTTTTATCTGTAAAATTTTAGCTTTTGCTTTGTTTTTACTCAAATTAATCTTTTGCTCTTCACAATATTCTTTTATTTCCTGAGAAAGATGTTGAATTAGAGTTTTTGCCAATTTTTTATCTGCTTTTTTTTCGTCGTCTTTTTTACACTCCGAAACATTTTTTAATAATTCTTCATCTATTTTTTTCCATACCACACATATCCTATTGTGCAAATCAGGACTTTCATTACCAAACAAAACATTTTCCAAACATCCGTTATGATCATATGTTAATTCCTCTTGTGCAATACTCAATTTTAACATCTCTCTCGGCACGCTAATAACAGCGTTAAAAACACCTCGCCTCAGAGATTTAGGCGGAATCTTATAAAAAAACCTTCCTTCATTCTGTCCACGTTTAGCCACGATTTTTGAAATTTCGCCCCGTTCTGGATTCGGCATACGTTTTTTATGCAACAAATATCTATTCACATATCCTCTATACAAATTGAAAATCAAACGAACTTCTTGTACTATATTTCTATACTTTTGCCAGTCTTCATTTGTTAAAAGATCAATTTTTAACTTTTCTCTGTACTCTTCAATCTCTTTTAAAAGTTCTTCGCTTAATTTGACTACTAAAACATCATCTCTACTTTTTCTTTCGAGTAATAGCTTTTCACTATTTTTATCCCTTACTGGAAGCATCTTTTGTATCTTTATGCTATTCTCTTTTTCTTCAAACTCTTCTTTTGTACATAAAGCTGTTGGATAACCACCGTCTTTATCCGGTATTGTTGAAAACAAGAGCCTATAATGTTCTTCAATTCTATTCTTTACAACCGTAACCGGTATCATAAATATTGGGCTATCGTCCCCCACTTGGTCAATCATATTTGAATAACAAACTATTTCAGCACGATTAAACACTGTGCCCTCATACTCACTTGACCCATTACGCAATTTATCAAATTTTTCAAAAGCTTCACTGACAAATTTTAAATCGCGTGAATTAATTATTTCTGTTAGTTTGTTAACAAGTTTAATTGTTTGTTGAAGTCCTTTGTCGGCTAGCGCAAAGAATTTATATTCATGTGTATCCTGGGCAAGCGTCCCTGAAATAATCGGCGGGCATAACGCGAAACTTGTGTTATTGATTAATAAACACGCTCCGATAAAAATTGAAATAATTTTTCTTGTAATCATTTTTTTAATTTGATGTATTATGACAACATTGGTCTCAATAAATTACTTTTTTAAATTTAACACACTAGCAGGGGACAGTTTATCACGCCAAAAAAGAAAAAGAAAGAAAAAAACAGACTTTTTCGGTTATAACATCGTAAGATATCAAAACCATGCTGGAACCCCAAGAGTTCCAACATGGTTTTGGCAAAAAAAAAGAGACGGGTTTTGAACCCGTCTCTTTTTCATAACATTTTACCCTACATTTCTTACATCATACCCGGCATCCCGCCTGGCATCCCACCTGGCATCCCGCCTGGCATTCCGCCTGACTTTTCGTCCGGTTTATCGCAAATAATCACTTCGGTCGTAAGCATTAAAGAAGCAATGCTAGCGGCATTCTGAAGAGCGCTTCGCGTCACCTTTGTCGGGTCAATGATTCCAGCTGTAACCATGTTTGTAAAACAATCGCCTTCGGCATCATATCCGATTAAAGGATCCTTTTCCGCAAGCACTTTCTGCACAACTACCGAACCTTCCTGTCCGGCATTAGCCGCAATCATCCGTAAAGGTTCTTCTAAAGCGCGTTCAATAATCCTAACACCAATCAATTCATCTCCAGTAAGTTTCAGACTCTCCAACGTTCGGCTTCCTCTTAAAAGAGCAACTCCGCCGCCTGGAACAATACCTTCTTCAGATGCCGCGCGTGTCGCGTGCAGAGCATCTTCAATTCTTGCTTTTTTCTCTTTCATTTCAATCTCAGTTGCCGCGCCAACATTAATTATCGCGACACCACCTGAAAGTTTCGCAAGGCGTTCCTGAAGTTTTTCTTTATCGTAATCTGAATCACTCGCTGAGATTTCGTTCCTTATCTGCGCTATGCGAGATTTTACAGCGTCCGAAGTTCCTTCACCTTCAACAATTGTTGTATTTTCTTTGTCAATGGTAACTCTTTTTGCGCGTCCGAGTTCTTCAAGAGTCACGTTTTCAAGCTTAATGCCCAAGTCTTCAGTTATAGCGCGTCCGCCTGTAAGTACGGCAATATCTCCAAGCATAGCTTTTCTTCTATCCCCATAACCCGGAGCTTTTACCGCGCAACAGCTAAAAGTACCACGAATTTTGTTTACAACCAATGTTGCTAAAGCTTCTCCTTCTGTTTCCTCACAAATTATAAGAAGAGGTTTACCTGCCTGAGCTACTTTTTCCAAAAGGGGCAAAAGATTCTTCATGCTGGAAATTTTCTTCTCGTGCATAAGAATGTATGGATTATCCAGAACACATTCCATTCTTTCAGTATCTGAAACAAAATAAGGTGACAAATAACCTTGGTCAAACTGCTTACCTTCAACAAGTTTAAGACTGGTTTCAAGTGTTTTTCCTTCTTCAACGGTTATAACACCATCTTTCCCAACCTTGTTCATGGCCTCGGCAATTCTATCGCCAATTACTTTATCCCCGTTAGCCGCGATAGTCGCAACCTGGGCTATTTCTTTTTGTTCTTTGATTGGTGTAGATATCTTTTTCAAGCCTTCCACAATCGCCGCAACTGCCGTTTCAATCCCTCTCTTTATCTGCATGGGGTTTGCTCCGGCTGTTACGTTTTTCAAACCTTCCCTATAAATTGATTCCGCGAGAACTGTCGCGGTTGTTGTTCCGTCTCCAGCTACATCACTGGTTTTAGAAGCAACTTCCTTAACCATTTCAGCCCCGAGATTCTCATATGCGTCCTCAAGCTCGATTTCTTTTGCAACAGTAACGCCGTCTTTTGTTATGGTTGGAGATCCAAATTTTTTCTCAATAACAACGTTTCTGCCTTTTGGACCCAAGGTAACTTTAACTGCTTTCGCAAGTTTTTCGACACCGCGTAATATTGAACGACGCCCGTCATCACTAAATTGTAGTTGCTTTGCCATTTTTCCTCCTAGTTTTCTAACTGATGTCTTTCTTGAAAGTTTCTTCTTAACTCTGCCCTTATCCCACTATTCCCAAAATATCTTCTTCTCTGAGCATCAATAAATCTTTGTTATCAACCTTTAATTCTGTTCCCGAATATTTCCCAAAAAGAATAATATCGCCTTCTTTTACTTCCGGTGAAATAATTTTCCCATCATCTGAAACTTTCCCTTTTCCAACCGCAATAACTTTTGCTTCCTGCTGTTTTTCTTTGGCTGTATCAGGCAGAACAATTCCGCCCTTTGTTGTTTCTTGAGCTTCAAGAACCTCAACAAGAACTCTGTCTCCCAGTGGTCTTACCTTCATAGTTCACCCCTCCGTTTTAGTTTTATGATTCCATTTCGTTATTCACATTTTGTTAGCACTCCCACGATGAGAGTGCTAACAAAATATTTATTATAAAAATTCCCGTTTTTTTGTCAAGTTTTTTTTGAAAAAACTTTTGGGATTTTACAACTGCTCAAATTATATTAGCACTCCATGTTCGCGAGTGCTAATGAATTACCTATTATAGAAAAACCCTGACATTTGTCAAGTTTTATTTAAAAACCATGATCTTTTAAATGAAAACAGCCCTATTTCTCGATAAGTGCTTATATTTAAGACAGTTAGAAACATGAACCAATAAAATTATTTAATGTTTTCTAACAGCAATGAAAGGCCTGTAAATATCAAATCGGGAAAAACTTTTTTTATACCAACAGTATATCTTCTAATGAACGCGGCATCGCCACCGGTTGCGACTACATTAATTGATGCTCCGTATTTTTTTTGAAATGATTTGATAAAACTGTCACACACAGCAGAATACCCAAGAACAACACCTTTATTAATACTACCTAGGGTATTACGGCCAATTAACCCTTTCACGGGTTTAATAACGCTTACATCGGGCAGTAACGCGGTATTCTCCAGCAATGATTTAAGCGCGAGGCGAAGTCCCGGGAAAATAAGGCCTCCCTCGTATTCTCCCCGCTTATTTACATAATCAAAAGTAACTGCTGTACCAAAATCTATAACGATAACAGGAGCTTGACTTAAACGCACAGCCGCATAGGAAGCGACCAACCTGTCCTGTCCCACTTCTTTTGGATTTTTATACCTTATTCGCATAGGTACCGTAATATCTTTCCCAACAACATAAATGCGTATTCCCGGCATAATACTTTTAAAACTCTTCTTCATTAATGCTAAAAATTTCGGAACAACGCTGACAATAATTATGGCATCTATTTTAAGTAACTTTTTGCCAATAAGACGTTTAAAAGCACTACTGTTGATATGCTCTCTATCGGTATGAATAAAGTATCTTTTCTCAACTTTTTTTTTATCAAAAAAAGCAATTGAACTATTTGTGTTTCCAATGTCTATTAACAACTTCACAACAAGTCCCCCCCGCAACAATCGGTTAACCGTTATTCGACGGCATCGAAGATTCGGCAAACCGGTTACCTAATACTCACATCTCCACTGAAAATTCTTTTTACATCGCCTGTTTTTGTCCTAATAACAAGCGCCCCTTTTTCATCTATGTCAACTGCAATACCCTCAGTCAACTTATTATGTTCTCTAACTTTTATTTGTTTATCAATTACTGTTGATAGTTTTCTGCATTCATCTCTTAAAGAAGGAAAGCCCTCTCTTTTAATCTTCTTATAATCTTTTTCAATTTCTTCCAACAAACATCTTAAAAAACTCGTCCTGTTAATCTCTCGCCCAATTTCCATTTTTAAACTCACCGCTTCCGGCGGAATTTGTTTTTTCTCGGCATTAATATTCATTCCGATACCTACAATTAAAAAATCCGCCACATCCGGCTGAGCTTTCATTTCAGTTAAAATTCCGCATACCTTCCGCCCGTTAATAAGTATATCATTCGGCCATTTGATTCCGGCATTTATATCGCACATTTTTTTTATTGTCCGCTGAACCGATAGTGCCATAACAAGAGTTATAGATGGAATCCTATCTATTTCCATATCCGGGCGTAAAATAATGGAAAGATAGATGCCTTTTCCTTTCGGTGAAAGCCATTTTCTCCCCATTCTTCCTTTACCGCAAGTCTGGCCTTCCGCGATGACAATCGTACCTTCCGGCTCACCTTTTTCAGCCAATTCATAAGCCGTATCATTCGTTGAAGAAACACTATCATAATAAAATATACTCTTTTTCCCTATAATATCGGTATTTACTCCTCGACTTATTTCATATGCATACAGTTTATCCGGCTGGGATTTTAACTTGTAACCCAAATGCGGAACAGCTTCAATCTCATAACCGTCATTGCGAATTTTATTGATGTACTTCCACGAATTGGCACGGGAAAAACCCAACGCTTCAGAAATGTCTTCACCTGAAACATATCCTTCTGCTTTTTCATAAAAAAACTTTAATATTTTTCTTTTAATCTCAGAGTCTTTCATAATTTTGCGTAACTCGTGGCACGCTTCACGTCACATGTTGTACGGATTATATAACGGACAGGCGTCCCTACATCAATGTGTAACATGTAACGTGTAGCGTGTTACGTGCTTCGTGTTTCTAGTATTCTCTTTCTTCCAAATTTGGTATCGCTTTTTGCGGACATGCTGAAATACATCTACCTTCGCTGTCACAGGCTGACGGATTTACCACTTTAGATTTTTTGTCTACTACCTTTAGCACTCCCAACGGACAAGCCATAACACAATGTCCACATCCAATACAATATTCTTCTAATATTTTTGGTATTTTTTTTTGCGCCATTTCCCTCCTACGTTGTTTTAACAAATATTTTCTTTCAGATTATATTACCCTACCCAATCAAAACCTTTGTTAGAAAAGATACTAAAGGAAGAATAACTCTATCAAGAAGCCCCAGATACAACAGAATTATTAATATGATAAACCCATATTTTCCGATTCTCTCAAAAATACTTAAAAACCTTAACGGCAACATTGCCATAAGAATATTCGCGCCATCAAGAGGTGGTATGGGTATAAGGTTAAATATGCCTAAAACAAGGCTAATAATAATTCCTGTTGCCAAAAATGTCCAGCCAATAGAGTGCGGTGAAAAAATATGTGTCTTAAATATAACCGCAAATAAAACCGCCAAACAAAAATTAGCGGCCGGCCCGGCCAAAGATGAAAGAAAAATACCTTTTCGCGGATTTTTGAAATTCCGTGGATTTATGGGAACAGGCTTTGCCCATCCGAATATTACAGGAGAATGTGTTACAATAAGAAGAATCGGCAGTATTATTGTACCTACCATATCCGCGTGTACAAGCGGATTTAAAGATAATCTTCCGGCATTTTTTGCTGTATCATCGCCTAAAAGATAAGCCGCGTATCCATGCGCGACTTCATGCGCAACAATTACAATAAGAAAAACAATTATTGGTATAAACATATTTTCTTCAGGTGTTAACTGTCAACTGCTAACTAGATTTCATATCCCATTCGTTTAAGGGCTTTAGTCATTCTGTCCATTGCCTGAGCAGTTGTTCTGCCCTCGGTAAGATTATTTTTACAAATAGCGGCATACCCTTTACGGTTTGTTATCTTAAAAATTGTAACTTGGGATTTAGATATTTTTATTAGTTTTTTTAGTTTTGACATTTTTCCTCCCCCTGTAGGGCAAAATATCTGATTCTTTGTCCTTTACGGTTGCACAAAACCTCTAGAATAAAAATGTATCTTCTACAATGCCCATGTTTTCTAAAAAAACTTCTATATCCCTATTAGATTCCCAAATTTTCTTTATCTTTTCTTTGTTACGGATAAAAGATATAACCACAGCTGGATCAAAATGCGTTCCTGCTTCTTCCGAAACAATTGAAACGGACTTATCAAAGCTATAGGCATCCTTATATGAACGTTTTGACGTAAGCGCGTCAAAACAATCCGCCAACGCTACGATTCGGCCATAAACGGGAATATCCTCCCCTTTCAGGCCTTGAGGATAACCTGACCCATCAAAATGCTCGTGATGAGTATACGCGATAAGTTTGCAGGCTTGCATGATTTCGCTCTTAGCGTTTTTGAAAACTTCAGCGCCAACTTCAGGATGTTTCCGCATAAGCGCCATTTCTTTTTCAGTCAGTTTGCCTTTCTTTTTAAGAATAGAATCCGGCAATATTATCTTACCGATATCATGCATGGGGCTCGCTAACCTTACCAATTGAACATCTTCTTTGGGCAGTGTCATACCTTCAGCAATTATCGCACTATAATCGGCGATCCTGACAAGATGCGTGCCGGTTGAAGGGTCTCTAAGTTCCGTTAAAAGCGCCAAACGAAATATCATTTCAATCTGAGAATTCTCAAGTTTCCGATAAGCTTCTCTTAATTCCTTGTACGCTGAGCTAATTTTTTGCCTGTCATGTTTTTTTGCATTCTCATCCATTAGTCAGTATCCTCACTAGTCAATTTAGTCTAACTGTTTAAGGTATTTATAATAATCTCCGTCCGTAGTAAGGATTATGGTAGTATTACCATCTACGGTATTGTTATATGTTTCCAACGTTTTCAAAAACGCATAAAAATCAGGATCCGCATTATATGCTCCGGCATAAATATCAATTGCCTCTGCGTCAGCTTTTCCGCGAAGACCTTGCGCTGTCATATACGCTTCTGAGGTAATCATTTTCAGTTCTTTTTCCATTTGCCCGGTTATTTCCGCGCTTTTTCCTCTTCCTTCAGAACGATACTGTTCCGCGGCACGTTTTCTTTCTGATATCATTCTGTCATAAACTTTCGACCTGACT
>JAHIZQ010000249.1 GCA_018814505.1 Candidatus Omnitrophota bacterium | reverse complement strand
TTAGCTGAAACACTAATATATCTCTCAGGGACATCCTGCCCTTTGAATTTTTGAATAAATCCTTTTGCTTCTAAAGACATTTGAATATTAGAAAATATCTGTTTATGAATATTATCCATTTTCATCTCATACATACTCTTATCCGCAAGTTCAAGCGATTTGACATTAGGTAATACTTTTATGTTTTTATCAAAATCCGGCACATCATCATCTGTATTTACAGGGATGTCCCTATCCGGCGGAGAGAACTTATTTAACAAATCTTCTATTGAATCATATTCAACAGTCCCAATAAGATTGTTCGTTGCGTCATATTGCTCTTCCACGGCAGCCCCACCATCATACAAAAAATAACGATGCGCTATGTCTGTTTCGTTTTGAAAATCACCAATCATCTCTACGGGCACCCCATTTTTCCATGTCTGCTTTCTTATTACGATATCGGTGTTTTCCAATTTCTCTTCTATGCTTACCTCCATATTTGAGCCACTTATTGTACTAGTGCGCTTGATTGTCACACCTTCCACAGTTTCTTCCTCCTGACAAACGCTATTACCTTTCTCATCCCATTTCATTTGTTTATAAAAGTTACCGGCTTCGTCACAATAAACTCTCTTTTCTTCCTGATCTGTTCCGGGAAAACATGTATATACATAAGATATGTCGCCATGAATATCATCCACATCAAATATTCGTTGAATCTCATTGCCGTTAGGATCAGTAACTTCCACAACATTTCCTGATTCATCATATTTTTCTATACTCATAAAATTTCCATACGGATCATAATTCCGTTTTACACCGGCATCCCGGTCTATCTCTTGATATGACCAGTCCGGCCCTATGGTTTTCTGCACTAAACCGTTTGACCGCACTTCTCCCCCTAAAAATTCACGGCCTGTACCATCGTAAGTATATTTTGTAAAAGAATCTGTCTCATTGTCACGTTCGTAAAAATTCATCTCTTCTAATAGGCCATCTTCCCAAACATAATGACTTAACCTCCGGCCATCTTTATAAGATTCAGTATACGCCTCTAATACTCCGTTAGGATCCCTGAACCATTCTCGGACATTTCCATTTTCAAGATATTCATATTCATCACATGCACCAGAAGACCGCACATCTTTCAGGACATACTTGGCTCCAGATTCATAATATCCATCAATGCGATTAAGCCTACCATTCAGATCATACAAATGTTCTATACTATCGTACCTCCCAGTCGGGTCCACATATACATCAATATAAAAAGGCCATGGGTCACCAAATCTTCTTTCTATAAAATACGGATTGTTTTTTATTTCATCCGATACTTCCGGATATCCTTTAATTACGGAATCTGAAACTTGGGGTTTTTGTTTTGCACTATACTGCTGATTAAGTTTTTTTAACAATGAATTGTACGGAGGCACATCCAAATGCTTTATTAAAGGTTCTCTGTTTGTAGCAGCAATATCCGACACCAGCGGTTTTTTGACATCTGCTTTTTTTCTGTTTTTTCGATAAAAAATCACACCCAAACCCAAACCAATTAAAACCACCGGCATTAACAGAAAACTAATTTTCTTGATTTGCCCTTTATTTCCGAAAAATGAAGATTTTTTCGTTTGGATGTCACATCCGTTAAGTATTCTTCCTGCTAAGAAATATATTACTCCCGTCAAACTCACGAGTACCAAACCAAAGAAAATGGGAAACCTCACATTTTCGACACTGCTAAGCATAGCTGGTTTCCCAGCCGCATATGCCACTTTCCCAGCACTGACAATGGCAGGACCCAATATCAGCATAGTCGTCAAAGACATAACAACTGACAGTTTTATTTTCTTCCGAGGCAGAGTCATAAGCTCACTACTACTATTCAAAGTAGCGTCTATTGATTGCTCTTGTATACCTACGCCATCAGAATAAACCGTCTGTTGTTTCGTCCCACCCGGGGCGTAATAAATTTTCTCATAGGTCCCGTCCGCATTGTATATAGTTTGCACTCTCCGACTTGTATAAATTTCATTTTCTTCTTTTATTGATCCATCTGGATTAAATCCTATAATCTTTCTCCTTAATTCCTGATCATCTCTAATATTAGAATTCAAAGGAGCATATTCTATTCTTTGAGTTTTTTTTCTCCCTTTAAATTCAGTGTTTTCAAAATATTTTATTTCTTCTACACTCATACCAGTTTCATCAAAAAAGGTCTCTCTTATAACATTGCCATCAACATCTGAAACTTTTTGATATTTTCTTATATCTTTGCCTTTTGGGGCATCACGCCAATATTCAGTATGTTGTCTATATCTTCTTTTTTCTATCCCATCTAATTTGCCACCTTTTGTATATTCATAAATTTCCGAAAAAGTTCTATCTGCTTCATCGTCTAGATCTCTTTGTTCAATATGCTTACTAAAGGCCTGTTCTAGATACTCTTTTATGATAATATCCGCAGTATCTATGCTCCCTCTCCCATATCGTTCATCTTCTTCTTCAATCACAAAACTACCATCCGTATAATCCACTCGTTCTTCAAATAAACTCTTATCACTTTTTATCCCGCAAAGATCGTCAGAAATACCAGAACCAGCGGACGCTGGAATAAAACTATCTTTCTTTTCGGGTTTGGACACTAGACGCATCCTATTTAATCGACTTTTCTCTTTCCTCGCATTTTGATCCATAACCTGCAAAGACTGCTTCGGCACTTCAGTTGACAATTTTTTGTTCTGCGTATTTCTCCAAAATTTATAGCTGAAGAAAATAATAAAAAAACTCGCCATAAGACCAATAATTATTGGTATGGTCTTAATTTTTCCTTCCACATTTGTACCGTTTGCGATTTTAGTAGGGGCAGACCCCTGTGTTTGCCCTTTATCCCCTTTTTCAAGATTAACAGTGTCCCCTTCAACCTTGCCTTCGTCAAGAGCTGTAACAGGTGCAAGAGTGCTGATACAG
>JAHIZQ010000248.1 GCA_018814505.1 Candidatus Omnitrophota bacterium | reverse complement strand
TCTACCTTGTAAGGGTAGCGCTCTAAACCAGCTGAGCTAATCGCCCTTTTTCTAGAAATGGTATTATATATTAGCCCTAAAAATATGTCAAATCCTTAAACTTCTATCTTTTATTCAACTGTCACGGATTTCGCAAGATTCCTGGGTTGATCAATGTCGTATCCAAATTCAGCCGCCACATGATACGCTAAAAGCTGTAAAGGTAGCGTTACAAGAAGCGGAGAAAAAATTTCGTCCGTTTTTGGAATTTCGATAACATACTCGGCTTCTTTACCTCTAACATCATTGTTGCCTTCCGAAATAATAGCTATAATAATTCCGCCCCTCGCTTTTATTTCCTGTATGTTTGATAACATTTTTTCATAAGTTTCGCCATTTACCGCGATACATATTACCCAGGGGTTTTCATCTATTAACGCTATAGGTCCATGTTTCATTTCCCCCGCGGGATATCCTTCCGCGCTTATGTATGAAATTTCTTTTAGTTTCAAAGCTCCTTCCAGAGCGTTAGGATAATTGATATTTCTTCCTAAATACAAAAAACAACTTTTATTGTTACTTGCCAGATAATATTTATGAAATTTCGCCGCATATTTCTGCATTCTGTTTTCATTTGCCTGGTATTGTTTCAGTAATCTGTCGGCAAGCGCCGGCACTTCTTTTAATTTTTGTAAAAACCTTTTTGTGCCCGCTATATCTGAAACTCCCCGGAGAACAGCAAGATATTGCGCGAAAAGATATAGCACTCCTAACTGCGCGGTATAGGCTTTCGTTGAAGCAACGGCTATTTCCGGGCCAGCGTAAGTGTAAATAACTCCGTCCGCCTCCCTTGCGATTGATGAACCGGCAACATTGCATATGGCTAATACTATCGCGCCTTTTTGTTTTGCTTCCCTCAATGCCGCGAGGGTATCAGCTGTTTCTCCCGACTGGGAAATCACAATCACTAAACTATTTTTGTCAACCAAGGGGTCTCTGTACCTGAACTCGCTGGAAGTGTCTACCCAAACCGGGGTGCGCGCGTTTTTTTCTATCAGATATTTACCAATTAATCCGGCATGATACGCCGTTCCGCATGCAATAATAGCCACGTTCTTTATCTTTTTTAATTTGTCTTCTTCTATCTTTAGTTCCTCAAAAACTATATCACTATTTTTAACACGTTTTTTTAAAATGTTTTTTAAGACTTCCGGTTGTTCGAATATTTCTTTTAACATAAAATGTTTGTACCCGCTTTTTTCTGCCTGAGAAATGTTCCAGTCTATTTTGGTAGCTTTTTTTTCTATTGGCTCGTCTTTGTCATTGTATACGACACAGCTGTCTCTATTCATATCCACGGTTTCATTGTTTTCCAAATATACTACATTTTTAGTGTGTTCTAAAACCGCGGGAATGTCGCTGGCGAGGAAGTTCTCGTTTACGCCAAGCCCGATTATAAGAGGACTGTCTTTGCGAATGCCAACTATTCGTTCCGGTTCTTTCCTATGTATCGCCGCTATCGCGAAAGATCCTTTTAATTGTTTTGCCGCGGCCATTACGGCAAAACGTAAATCGCCTTTATATTCTGCCGATATCAACTGTGCGATAACTTCGCTGTCTGTTTCAGACTTAAATCCATATCCTTTTTTTTCAAGCGTTTGTTTGAGTTCCCGATAGTTCTCAATAATGCCGTTATGCGCTATTGCTACATCTTCTTTATAGTCTCTGTGCGGGTGGGCGTTTGCATCGTTCGGCACTCCGTGTGTAGCCCATCTTGTATGCCCGATCCCGGCAGTTCCGGTAATTGGCGATCGTTTGAGTTCATCTTCTAAGATACACAATTTTCCCTGTTTTTTTACAACATCTATCCCTTTGTTTTTTAATACAGCTACCCCCGCGGAATCATACCCGCGGTATTCCAAGCGGGCAAGCCCTTTGAGTAAAACATCTGTTATATTTTTGCTTCCGGTATATCCTATAATCCCACACATAATCGCCCTCTATTAGAATGTTTTAAATCTATCTATTATATTGACAATGTCGCTCTTTGCGCATCTTCCGATTAAAGACGCCATGTACAGAAGAAGCGAAAATTGCCAACAATCTTCTGGCCCAACAACAAGAGCTGTACTAACATTTTCTTTCTTCTCTAAAACTTTTTTATATTTTTCCACACTTTTGGATAACGATAATTCATCCAAATCCAGAGTTTCAACGGTATTGTTGTATTTTAGTGACGGGAACCTGATCCCTCTCATCAAAAAAAACATCTGCATCGCGCCCTGCTCAATATTAAGATCTTCTTCAAACGAAAAGCCCTCAAATTGCGGCAGATCTTCCGGTAGCAAAATTAAAGGTTTTTCTATTAAAACCCTGCCTCTTCTGACAATGGTATTGCCTTCATTTAATACCGATTCTGCTAAAAAAATGTACGAGACTCTAGTGCTTGCAAAAGTCGGCAAGGCTTTAATGCGCCCACGAATTACTTCGGTCTTTTCTTGCGCTTTTTTCCACCGCTGTTCTATGTCCATTCCCCTTATCCGCCCTTTATGTTAAAATTTGGTATTCTCCTAAAAACAAAAAAGCCCTCCCCGTTAATAACGTAAAAAGGGCTTTTTTCTTTTTTTGTTTTGTATCAGGTTTATTTCGCAAAAAACTACCTTACGTAAAGATATTTTTCCAAAACCCCGGAATCTATTCTTCAATAAAGAGATAGGCCTGCCCTCTGCAATATAAGTTTTCGCTTTTCCGCTTGCCCCTCGTCTGCTTCTCTTCGCCGCATCTTCGGAGTCATTTTTCACATTCGCGTTACTTTTGCCTCTCGAATACTCTTTCTCATCGTATTCTCGAGGTCATTTTTCGCATTCACTCCTTCGCCAAAGCTCCGGCGGGCAAACGCGAAAAATTATGGCATCCCCAAGGGGATTCGAACCCCTGTCGCCAGAATGAAAATCTGGTGTCCTGACCGGGCTAGACGATGGGGACGCGTAAAATCTATTGTCTTGTTCCCTAGATATTGTTGCCTCGGTGCCACACAACGGGAATCATTGTACAAAATCTCTTGTTTATTTGCAACTTTTTTTTAATGTTTTTCTGCTTTGCTTATAAAAACAAGTCCAATTCCCTCTTGCCCGGCCTTCTTTCCATGCTTCTTCTATCTTTCAAGAAGTTTCCCTATTCTTCCGTATCCATCTTTTCGTCGTTTGCTATTTTCCCAGTCGCTTCATTGCCTTCGACGACTTCTTCTTCCGCTTTTGCTATAACGCTAGCAACTGACGTTAATTTGTCTCCATCTTTTAAGTTTATTAGCCTCACGCCTTGTGTTGCCCGGCCTATGTTACTTATGCCTTTTACGGTCACGCGAACCACCATGCCTTGTATTGATATCAGCATGATTTCATTTTTTTCTCTGACACTTTTTATTCCAACCACTTTACCGTTTTTATCTACAACTTTCAGGTTTATTACTCCGCTACCCCCTCTTGACTGTAATCGGTATGATTCAAATTCAGTTCTTTTCCCGTAGCCTCTTTCTGTAACTGAAAGTAACGTGCCTTCCGGATCAACCGGCACCATTCCTACAACTTTATCTTTTTTCCGTAAAGTTATACCTTTTACGCCTTGGGCGCTTCGTCCCATGGCCCTAATATCTTTTTCTTCAAACCTGATAGCTTTCCCCTGCTCGGTCGCCATACATATTTGGTCTTTCCCGCTGGAAAGCACCGAACCAATCAGCCTGTCGCCTTCAGCCAGTGTTATGGCAATAATTCCTCCTTTACGCGGATTCCCGAATGCTTCTAAGGGGGTCTTTTTTATCTTTCCCTGTTGGGTGGCCATTACAACAAATTCCCCGTTTGTGAATTCTCTTACAGGAACAACGGAAGATATGGCTTCATTTTGCGAAACACCCAGCAAATTAATAATTGGTCGTCCTTTGTTTCTTCTGCCTATTTGCGGAATTTCATGGACTTTAAGCCAATGTAATTTTCCTTCACTGGTAAAAAATAACATATAGTCATGCGTTGACGCGACAAAAAGATGTTCAACAAAATCTTCTTCTTTTGTTTCCGCGCCTGTAATCCCCTTACCTCCGCGTCTTTGGTTTTTGTATCCGCTGACTGGGAATCTTTTTATATATCCGGCATGACTTACGGTTATCACCATGTCTTCCTCCGCGATAAGGTCTTCGATATTGATATCATCCGCGTCACCCGTTATTTCGGTTCTTCTCGCATCTCCAAATTTTTCTTTTACTTCTTTGGCTTCATTGCTGATAATCTCTAAAACTTTTTTTTCGCTCCCAAGAATACCTTTTAATTTCTCTATGGTTTTCAATAATTCCAGGTATTCATTTTCTATTTTTTCCGTCTCAAGATTTGTTAACTGCTGAAGCCTCATCGCTAATATTGCCACGGCCTGTTTCTCGGAAAGACCAAATTTTGCCATAAGACCTATTTTTGCTTCCATCGGATCTTTGGATTTTTTTATCAATTTTATTACTTCGTCAAGATGTTGTATCGCTATTTTTAATCCTTCTAAAATATGCGCTCGGTCTTCCGCACGGGCTAAATCAAACTTCGTTCTTCTGATAATTATTTCTCGCCGATGTTTTACAAATAATTCCAGCATTTCTTTAAGGTTCAAAACTCTAGGCTGACCGTCAACTATGGCAAGCATGATGACCCCAAAAGTGTCGCTCATTTGTGTGTGTTTATACAATTGGTTCATTACTACTTCCGCCATAAAACCGCGCCGGATTTCGATTACAATTCTCATCCCATCTCGATCAGATTCGTCCCTGATATCGGATATACCCTCTATTTTTCTACTTTTTACAAGAGAAACTATTGAGGTAATCAACCTTGCCTTATTAACCTGGTACGGAATTTCTGTTATGACTATGCTTTCTTTGCCTTGTTTTTTTTGTTCTACATGCGCCTTCGCGTGAAGTTTTAATGAGCCACGGCCCGTTTTATATGCTTTTACAATATTTTCCCTGCCGCAAATCAAGGCTCCCGTCGGAAAATCCGGCCCCTTAATAATTTTTATCAAATCATTTACGGAACATTCCGGTTTCTCTACGATGTAGATTATCGCGTCCGCTACTTCTGAAAGATTATGCGGCGGAATATTCGTTGCCATGCCGACTGCTATCCCGTTAGATCCATTAAGAAGCAAATTCGGTAAAACCGTGGGCAAAATTTCGGGTTCTTTTAAAGACCCGTCAAAATTCGGTTTCCACCCAACGGTTTCTTTTTCTATATCTTTGAGCATCCATTCGGTTATCTGATGCGTTCTTGCTTCCGTATAACGCATGGCCGCCGGCGAATCGCCGTCAATAGAACCAAAGTTTCCCTGGCCGTTAATAAGAGGGTATCTTAGCGAAAAATCCTGAACCATTCTTACCAGCGCGTCATAGACCGCCGAATCTCCATGCGGATGGTATTTACCCAATACTTCTCCGACGATTCTGGCACATTTTTTATATGGCTTATTAAAGACTATGCCCATATCTTTCATCGCGTACAAAATGCGCCGATGTACCGGTTTTAATCCATCTCTAACATCCGGCAAAGCACGCCCGACTATTACACTCATAGCGTACGTTATGTAAGAATTTTTCATTTCGTCTTCAATGTGAATAGGTATAATTTTTTCGTTTCGTGTATACATTCCTTTTTTCTCCCTTTCTGAGCCTGTTAGCCTAGCGTGAAAACTATTCTTTTCTAGAACACCTTACACAAATTATCTCTTCCCTGTAAACAACAACCCGTCTATACGTCTAGTTCCTTAATGTCTTTCGCGTGTTTAAGAATAAAATCTCTACGCGCCGGAACATTATCTCCCATAAGAACGCTAAACATTTCATCCGCTTTTACGGCGTCTTCGATTGTTACTTTCTGCAATGTTCTTTTATCTGGATCCATCGTTGTTTCCCATAACTGTCCGGGGTTCATTTCTCCCAAACCTTTGTATCTTTGGATCGTCATTCCTTTTTCACCTTCTTTTAAAACATATTCCAAAAATTCTTTTAAGGACTTTATTTCTTTCTCTCCGTTTATTACAACTATTGCCTTTGTTTTGACCTGTTTCTCGTCCTTCTTTTTATGTATTTCTTCTTCCGTGACGGCATAGCTTGTTATATCTAGCTTATACTTTTCGATTTCTTTTGATATTTTTTCTAATTCCCTTGCTTCGTAAAATTCCTGGATGGTTACGGCTGATTCTTTTCCTTCCTGTTCGTCTTCTATGTCTAGCTCTTTACCTTTCGCATCTCTGAATTTAGCTATTTCGTCGTCACTGTATAGATACTTTTCTTCTCCGGCTATTTTGACCTTGTACGCGGGTAATTTTTTTGTTTTTTCGTTTCGCAAACTAAGATACTTCTCAATTTTTATTCCCCGCCTTTCTATAGCATGTGCTAATTTTTCTATCTTCACCAAAAGATCCATCAATTCTCTGAGTTTTTTTGGTGTCATATTTTTATCTTCCTCTACATTTTTTACTTCTAATCCTTCTGTGCCCTGATCCAGCAAAAACGCCTTCATTTCTTGTTCCGTATTTATGTACTGTTCGGCTTTCCCCCTTTTTACTCTAAACAAGGGCGGTTGAGCAATAAAAATATGCTCCTTATCTAAAAGCTCTTTCATGTGCCGAAAAAAGAATGTCAATATAAGCGTTCTTATGTGCGACCCGTCAACATCCGCGTCGCACATAAGAATAATTTTCCCATAGCGTACTTTTTCTACATTAAAGTCTTCCCCGATTCCCGCTCCCAGCGCGGTTATTACTGTTTTAATTTCTTCGTTACTGAGAACTTGATTGACCCGTGCTTTTTCCACGTTTAAAATTTTTCCTTTTAATGGAAGTATTGCCTGAAACCTTCTGTCCCGACCCTGTTTTGCGGATCCTCCCGCGGAGTCTCCTTCCACCACATATAGTTCCGTAAGAGACGCGTCGCGTTCCGAACAATCCGCAAGTTTCCCAGGCAAAGATCCGCTTTCCAAAGCGCCTTTTCTTCTTGTAAGTTCTCTTGCTTTCTTTGCCGCTTCTCTTGCCCTTGCCGCTACTAAAGCTTTTTTAACCACTTTTCCTGCTATCGCGGGATTTTCATCTAAATACATTCCCAACATTTCATTTACAGCGGCCTCAACAATACCTTCGACTTCCGAATTACCTAATTTTGTTTTTGTCTGCCCTTCAAATTGCGGGTTTGGTATCTTTATACTCAGTACCGCGGTTAATCCTTCCCTAGCATCATCTCCGGACATATCTTCGTTTTTTATTAAATTTCTCGTTTTTCCATAATTTTTTATTGTCCTGGTAAGCGCGGACTTAAACCCCGTTAGGTGCGTTCCTCCCTCGGTTGTGGATATATTGTTCACAAAACTATAAATATTTTCCGAATATCCTTCGTTGTACTGCATTGCTACATCCAAAATCACACTCTCTGTTTCTTTTTCAAAAGAGATAATTTTACTATGTATAGGGTTCTTATTCTTACTCATATGCTCCACAAAAGAAACGATTCCTCCTTTATAGAAAAACTCTACTTCTTTTTCTATTCGTTCATCCTTAAGGCTTATTTTTACGCCTTTGTTTAAAAAAGCTAACTCTCTTAATCTCGTCGACAAAATGTCAAAACTAAAAATGGTTGTCTCTTTAAATATTTCCTCGTCCGGTTTAAAAGTAACACCCGTTCCAGTCGTCTTAGTCTTCCCAAGAACCTTTAGCTTAGAAACACATTTTCCTTTATTATATTGTTGGTGATAAATTTCCCCGTCTCTTTTTACTTCTACTTCAAGCCATTCGGATAACCCGTTAACTACACTTACGCCGACTCCATGTAATCCGCCTGATACTTTATAAACCCGATGGTCAAATTTTCCGCCCGCGTGAAGCGTTGTCATAACAACTTCTACGGCTGGTTTTTTTAATTTAGCATGTATATCTACAGGGATTCCTCTTCCGTTATCTTTTACCGTCACACTTTCATCCGCATGTATTACAACTTCTATTTTATCGCAATACCCGCCCATTACTTCATCTATGGAATTGTCTACAACTTCGTACACTAAGTGATGTAGCCCTCGTTTCCCTGTGTCTCCTATATACATTGCGGGTCTTTTCCTTACGGCTTCCAACCCCTCCAGAACCTGTATAGTAGTCGCGTCATATGTTCCTTTTGTATTGTCTTTTTCTGTCTTGGCCATTCCTATCCTTTCTTACTTTAATTTTTTTCATCATGTTGTCTCTATAAGAGCCATTCTTTTTACAATGTTTGTTCCTTTATAACCCCTATCCTAAATCTTATATCCTTCACTTTTTTTGTCCCGCTGTATTCCCCATTAAATTTATTTATTATACTCTTTCTGTCGAAAGTTAATTTATATAGCCACGATGAGTTTTCTACAAGTATTATTAGCGTTCCTCTTTTGAAGCTTACCGGAACCGCGTGCGTTCTTATCTCTTCTCCCGCGCTCTTCTCCCACGCTGAAATTACCGCGTTTCCTTTTTTTGCCGCTCCTTTTTCAAATTTATGAAAAAGTTTATTTACTACATCTCTTAACCTCTGCGGATCTTTTTCTT
>JAHIZQ010000247.1 GCA_018814505.1 Candidatus Omnitrophota bacterium | reverse complement strand
TAAGTTCATTTAAATCCATGATTAGTTGGGGTCAGGCCTAGACTATTGACACTGCGGTAGCAGTGTCAATAGTCTAGGCCTGACCCCCTTTTTCCTTGACTCCCATTATTTCTACATAGCCCGAAGGGCTACTTTTATAGCCTGTTCCATTGATTCAGAATTAGCGATATTTTTGCCCGCTATACCAAAAGCAGTTCCATGATCCGGACTTGTCCGTATAGCGCCAAGCCCTAACGTCAAATTCACGCCTCGATCGAAATTAACCATCTTGAATGGAGGTAAACACTGGTCATGATACATTGACACTACAATATCAACTTGCTTTTTATACGCGTAATAAAAAATTGTGTCAGCGGATACAGGTCCCATTAAATTATCATAAAACTTTTTTGATTCTTCAACAGCCGGTTCTATGATATCTATTTCTTCATGGCCGATTTTCCCGCCCTCCCCAGAGTGGGGATTTAAAGCGCATACACCAATAACCGGATTTTCTTTTCCGCTGATTAGCCGCCGGTTTTCCAAAACCTGTAAAAGAGTGCGTTTTATAATCTGTTTATTTATGTTTTTTGCGACATCTTTTAATGGAATATGCCTGGTTATAGGAACAACGCTAAACATGTCACCCACCATAACCATTGTTACAAATTCGGATAAATACGCGTCACGCAAGTATTCTGTGTGCCCAACAAAACCGGGAAATATTTCCGCGATATATTCTTTACTAAGAGGCGCGGTAACTAAGGCTTTTTTTTCGGTTTCGGGAAGGCCTTTCATAAACTGCACAGCATTCTTTAAGCATGCTAACGCTTTTTTAGATCCAAGTGATGTAGGTTTACCGGGTTCAAAGTCTCCCACGAAAGAAACTGGATCCAAAATATTTAACGCACCTTCGTGTAAAAAAACTTTACCTTCCGAGGTTTGATCAACGTCTTGCACCGCAAGACATTTCTTGAACCCCGTTAAAGAAGCTGTTTCCTTAAAAACTCTGCCGTCACCTATAACTACAAAAATCGCAAGATCCCATATGTCGGGTTTGTCTAACGATTTTAACACAATTTCCGGACCAATCCCCGAAGGATCTCCCATTGTGATAAATATCTGCGGTTTATTTATAGGCGATATATGCATTTTCTCTTTTTTCTTTAAGCCATTCACCGAGGTTTTCTTCAAATTTTTTCATATACAGCTGTTCTTTTAAATAGTCGCTGACTTCCGTAAAATCCAAAATTCGCGGTTGTTGAATTTCTTCTACTTTAAAAATATGATAACCAATATGGGTTTCAACTATATCCGACAATTCACCCTCTTTCAAATCGAAAATAGCTGATTCCATTTCTTCTAAAACCTGCCCCTGGCTAACATAGCCCATATTCCCGCCTTCTTTCGCGTACGGCCCCTCGGATTTTTCTTTTGCTACTTCGCTGAAATCTTTACCGTGTTCAAGCTCATCTTTAATCGCGATAATTTTCATTTTGTCTTTTTCTGAATCTCTTGTTTTCCTAATCATTATACCTAAAGCTTTTACTTTGTGTGGCGCGACAAATTTCTCTTTATTTTTGGTGTAAAGTTTTTTTATTTCATCAGGGGTAATAACAATTTTTGCAGAAATTTCCTGTTCAACAAGTTTCTGTGCAAGCATCTGGTCTCTTATCTCCTGGTTAAATTCTGTCAAATTTGTACCTTTTGAACTAAGTACCTGTAAAAAAGTTTCCTCAGAATCATAGTATGCCTTAACCTTATCAACTCGCCTTTTTAATTCTTCTTCATCAATTCCAATCTCCTCCTTTTTTGCTAAACTTATGGTAATTTTTGAGTTTATAAGCTGGTCAAGAAGGCCGGCTCGTACACTCTCCAGTTGCCGTTCCAATTCCTTGCCTTCATAATTCGTCCGATAACTCTGCGCTATCGGTACAAACATCCTGTCAAAATCGCGCTGTGTGATTACTTCTTCGTTCACTACTACCAGCACTTTGTCAACAATTTCAGAATACGCCGAGTTTTGGGACATAAGTAACACTCCGCTAATTACCATTATGTATGTAAAAATTTTTAATCCTCTTCGAAAAAACATAAATCCTCCTTTTTAAGAATTGTCTTTTTTTTCTTCGTTATTACCCTCATCTTCAGTTAGGGCTTTTTCATTTATTTCTATGACCGTGTCGGCTTTTAATTTCTCCATCATATCATTAAAAAGTTTTTCACGTTTTATATTGTGCAGTTTTGCTCTTATGTTCTCTGAAACCTCTTCTATCGGTTTTAGTTCGGGTTTATTGCGACCCGTTAACTTTATTATATGATATCCCAATTTTGTCCTTACAACGTCGCTTATTTCTCCGACCTCAAGTTCATTGCACGCATTTTCAAATTTCGGCATTAATTGACCCTTAGCAAAATAACCTATATCGCCCCCGTTACGGGCAGTAGGATCAACTGATTTTGCCTTTGCCAATTGTTCAAAATCCGCACCGGCTGAAAGCTGTTCTCTGACGTCATCCGCGTCTTGGCGTGATGTCATTAAAATATGGGACGCTCTCATAACCTCCGGGGTCATATACCCAGATTGGTTCGCGTAATAAAAGTTAACTATCTCTTCCTCTTTTATGTCAATAACGTCATCTATTTCATCTTTTAATAGCCGAGCTACCATTATCTTTTTCTGAGCTTCTTCTATGAGCTGTTTCACTTCTGAGTTTTTGTGAACGTTTTTTCGAAGCGCTTCCTGGTACAACAGTTTATCCTTTATCAATTCTTCAAGATAATCGCGTTTTCTGTTTTTAATAACGGCTCGATATTGTTTGGGCAAGTTCGAAATTCTTTCATTAAAATCCAGCATTGTTATTTTAGCGCCGCCTATCAAAGCTAAAATGACTTCTTTGCCTGTATTCGGGTTTTTGCCGCATCCATAAAGCACCAACAGAAAAACGAAAAGATACGTACAGACTATTATTCGATTTTCTTTCATCGCGTTTCCTTTTTAGTTAAACCTAGTCCGATTTAGAACAAATATCTTTCCATATACATACTAGATAATATCAAACTCTTAGATCTGCTTCAAGTAGATTTATGCAAAATCAGAGAACGGTAAGTTTTAAATTTTCAATTTCACGTTTTAACAATCGACAATATAAATCAAACCCTATTTGATCAATAAATCCACTTTGTTCTACTCCTAAAATATTGCCGGCACCTCTCATCTCAAGATCTCTCATAGCAATCTTAAAACCTGAACCTAATTCCTGATATTTTTTTATCGCATTCAGCCTTTTTTGGACATCACAAGTCAATGTGCCTAAATCTTTTACAATAAGGTACGCATATGCTTTACGGTCAAACCTGCCTATCCGCCCGCGCAATTGGTACAAGTCTGCCAATCCAAACTTATCGGCGTTATCAATAATCATTGTATTGGCATTTGGTATGTCGATGCCGGATTCGATAATTGTAGTACACACAAGAATATCGATTTCGCCCCTTATAAACTTAATCATGGTACTTTCGAGCGTTTTTGAATTCATTTGTCCATGTCCCACCATAAGACGCGCACGAGGCAAAAGCTTACGCACATTCTGCGCGGTTTTTTCAATTGTTTCAACACGATTATGAAGATAATAAACCTGTCCGCCTCTATCCAGTTCTTGCTGTATTGCCCGACTTATGACTGCATTATTATGTTCGATAATTTGTGTGTCAATCGGAGAACGTTCCAAAGGCGGCGTTTCTATCATAGATATGTCTTTCCCTCCCATAAGGGATAAATACAATGTCCTTGGAATGGGCGTCGCGGTTAACGTCAATATATCAACATTTACTTTCATCTTTTTAATTTTTTCTTTATGCGTAACACCAAAACGCTGTTCTTCATCAATAATCAAAAGACCTAAATCTTTAAACTTGACATCAGAAGAAAGCAATCTATGCGTACCTATAACTATGTCGACTTTACCAGACGCTACTTCTTCAACAATTGTTGACTGTTCGGTCTGAGTGCGAAACCTGTTCAGCATCTTAATTCTTACTCCAAACTTTTCCATTCTTTTAAAAAAAGTATTGGTATGCTGTTCCGCTAAAATAGTTGTCGGAACCAAAAACGCGGCTTGTTTTCCGCCCACTACAGCTTTAAAAGCCGCCCGAAGCGCCACTTCTGTTTTTCCATATCCAACATCGCCACATAAAAGCCTGTCCATGGGGCGAGAACTTTCCATGTCTTTTTTTACTTCAATAGCCGCTTTCATCTGGTCAGGCGTTTCATTATAAGGAAAAGCATCTTCCATTTCTTTTTGCCAATCAGAGTCTTTGCTAAACGCGAAACCATGTGTTTTTTCACGTTCTGCCTGAACGTGCAAAAAATCTTTAGCTATACGTGCCGCGCCTTTTACAGCGGTTTGTTTTGCAGATTGCCATCTTTTGCTTTTTAAACTGTTTAGTTGCGGCGGTTTTCGATGGAAAGAAATATATCTTTGTACTTTATGCAACTCCGCGTTTTCAATAAAAAGTTTGTCCCCGCCCTTATACTGAATAACAAAATAATCTTTCAATCCACCATTCCGGCGGATTCTCTGCATACCCAAATATTTTCCGATGCCATAGTCAATATGAACTACAAAATCTCCCGGTTCAATATCAACAAAAGAATCTATTGGCTGTTCTCCCAATTCCAGTAGTTCTTTTTTTATGCGTTTACGTTTCAACTCCCCCAGTGGAAGAATAATGATTCCATTGTGTTCTGTAATCGTTTTATATGAAACAAGGTCAATGCTTTTTATTGATTGGACTATGTCCTCGGAGAAATCCAACCGAACGGGATATTCAAACGTAACCGGATAAATAATAAGAATCCAGCCTACTAAACTATAATCGCCACATGAAGAGATCTTCCGGCACCGCGTGTAGCCGTATTTATTAAGCTTATGGACTACTTCTTCGAGATCAACTAGAGAACCCTTATAGAATTTTAGGGAATCAAACATATTTACCAGGCGTTAGGTTCCAGGTTTTAGGTGTTGAGTTATTAGATTATTGGGTTTTTAGTTTTGCTAAACCTCAAATTCACATTTTTTTTGGTAAAGTAATATTTAACAAAGCTAAACCGTTTGCCAGCACAATCCGCGCGCATTCAACTAAATATAGTCTTGCTTTGGACAACACCAAATCGTCGCTAACAACCCGGCATTCAGTGTAAAAAGAATGAAAAGACCTAGCAAGTTCGTTTAAATACATGACTAGGCGATTCGGCTCTAACACTTCAGCACTCATTTTGACAGCAAACGGAAACTCGTTTAGTTTTCTGATTAGTTTTCGTTCCTGCGCGGTTTTGAGTAATGTTAAATCCAATTTCTGGAAGATTAAACGCAAAAAACTTTTTTTGCTGTATTTTTTTATACTACAAATTCGCGCGTGCGCGTATTGTATGTAAAAAACCGGATTTTCCGTTGATTCTTTTTTAGCTAATTCAATATCAAAATCAAGATGACTGTCCAGTCT
>JAHIZQ010000246.1 GCA_018814505.1 Candidatus Omnitrophota bacterium | reverse complement strand
TTATATCGTGAAAACCCGGTTAGAGTCAAGATAAAGATTAAAAAAATTAAAAATGATGGTGTACCATACTGTGGTCTAAGATTCTTCGGCTCAGCTTTTGGCTTTGCTCAGAATGGGGTTTTAAAAGTGTCCAAAATATGTTACACCATTAAACAAAGAAACGTATTGACTTCATCTAATATTGGTATATAGTATTTATATTATTTACAACCGCAAAAGCGGTACTATAGTGCAAGAAAAATAACAGATAATAAAGGACTTGTGTGAGAAAAGAAAAATATTTTATAACCATATTGCTAGTGATAAGCGTGTTTTTGTTTTTTTTCGGGTTAGGGTCAATGTCTCTTACGGATCCGGATGAAACTTTTTACGCTCAAACGGCAAAGGAAATGTTTAATGCCAATGAATGGAATACACCACTTTTATTCGGGAATCCTCAGTTTGAAAAACCCATTTTATACTACTGGCTCATAATGTTAAGTTATATTGTTTTTGGCATAGGTGAATTTGCGGCAAGATTTCCATCGGCTGTTTTTGGCGTAATCGGGATATTTGGGGTTTATTTTCTTGGGCGGTCTTTATTTTCGCCGTTATGCGGGTTTTTGTCCGGCCTTGTTCTTGCCACATCTGTGCAGTATCTTGTTTTAGCGAAAGCGTGTGTTACGGATATGGTTCTTACAGTGTTTATTCTTCTATGTATGCTGTTTTTTTTATTGGGATGGACAAAAGAAAAAAAAATTTACTATTATATTTCAGCGATAATGGCGGGATTTGCCACGTTAACAAAAGGTCCAATCGGACTTTTTATTCCTGGCGTGGTTTTTTTAACGTATATCGCGATAACCAGTCAATGGGGAAGAGTTAAAAAAATTCCGATAATAAGGTGCGTACTTTTAGCGTTATTAGTATCTGTGCCGTGGTATATTCTTGCAATAAAGCTTCATGGAGAGCTTTTCCTAAACGAATTTTTCGGATTACATAACATAACACGGTTTTTAAAGCCGGAACACAAAATCGGGATGTCCCCGTTTTTTTATATTCCCATAGTTCTTGGCGGTATTTTCCCCTGGACCTTTTTCATGATTTTCGGCACTTGGGATATGGTAAAAGAGAAAAGCTCGAGTTCTGGAATTAAAGGGAAACATGCTTTTCTTTTAATATGGTTTTTGGTTGTTTTTATCTTTTTTTCCGTTTCAAGGACAAAACTTGTTACATATATTCTTCCGCTTTTTCCCGCGATAGCCATTATTACCGGAAGATTTTTGGAAAAATTTATTATAAACAAGGGAGCTGATAACAAAATAGCCAAACAGGCAAACATTTCCATGATTTTACTTATGATTTCCGCAACGGCCGCGAGCATAGGGATTGCTTTATTTATAAGCCATAAGTATCCTCAGCTTTTGAATGGTATTATTGCCGCGGATATTATTTTTATCGTGTGTTTATTAATTACGGCAATAGTTTTTTATCGCGGCAAGAAAATGCTGTCCATTGTTTTACTGGCGTGTTCAGTCTTTTTTTTATCCGTTCAGGTTGTTAATAATATTTTGCCCATAGTCGGAGATATGGAGTCTTCGAGCGCTTTGTCATACAAAATAAACGAACTAGCAAAACCGGAAGAGCCTGTGGGTGGGGAATGTGACCATAGGCGCGGTATCGCGTTTTATACCAACAGGACAGATATTGTTGATGTACATTCATATTCCAGGCTTATGTCGTTTTTTTCCAGAAAAGAAAAAGTTTGGGGTATAATTCAGTTTAAACATTATAAACAATTAAAAAAAGACAAAGGTCCCGCTGTCTCGGATCCTTTATTCAGAGTCGGAAAATACGTATTAATTACGAATCTGTGATGTGTAGTTCAAACGTTAAATGTATATAAACCCGGCAAAACCTTAACCACAAATTAAAACATTTATTATGAAGAAAAAATTTAGTATATCTTTTGTCTTGCCGATGTTTAATGAAAACGAAAACATTAAAACAACAATCGCTTTAATAAAAACTTTGGCGCTAGAATTAACTGATGATTATGAAATAGTTATTGTTGACGACGCATCGACAGATGAAAGCGCCACAATTGTTGAAAGCGCCGCGAAAAATGATAATACTATAAAATTATTTCGGTTAAAAAAGAACAGTAAATTCGGAGGAGCTTTTTCAAAAGGTTTTAAGGAAGCAAGTAAAGATATCATTGTGTATATGGATTCAGATATGCCGGTAAAATTGGAAGATATAAAAGAATCTTTTCCGTTAATTTCTGATTTTGATATTGTTACAGGATACAGTAGGGTTAAAAAAGGCGATACAGGAACGCGTAAAATTATTTCAGCTGGATATAACGCTCTTGTGCAGAGCCTCTTTGGTCTGGATATTAAAGATATAAAT
>JAHIZQ010000245.1 GCA_018814505.1 Candidatus Omnitrophota bacterium | reverse complement strand
TTTCATAAACTCTATGAAACAGATTCAACACTGGCTCGCAACTTTTTACTCATAACGCCCAACATCATTGTTTTGGATCGTCTAAGAACGGATTTTGACGGCTTGAAAATCTTTTATCAAGATCCAGTATTACCAGATAACGGTTATGAAGCCCATAACTGGCGCGATGATTTTCAACTGACGGTGCATTTACAGGACGAGGTAGGGATTGTGCGAAAAACTGGTAACATCTTTTTAACTAACATTCATCGAGTCTATGAAAGCGACACAAAAACACCATCATCTGAGGATTCTAATACTACTGACTACTTTTTAGGCAGGCGTCCGGTTGGAGCCACTAATGAGTCAAAAGTAGATTTATCTGCTGTTATTCGAGATATTGACGAATTGGTTGTTCTTAATGATGAAGCTCATCATATCCATGACGAGCGCATGGCGTGGTTTAAATCTATTGAGGATATTCATAATCGGTTAAAAATGAAAGGCGGGAAGTTGTCGCTTCAGATTGATACTACCGCCACCCCACGCCATAACAACGGCGCGATTTTTGTCCAGACAGTAGTTGATTATCCACTTGTTGAGGCCATTCATCAGAACGTAGTTAAACATCCAATATTGCCTGACTCTGCCAGCCGGGCGAAGCTACAGGAGCGCAAAAGCGTCAAATACAGCGAAAAATATACCGACTATATCCACCTTGGCTACCTGGAGTGGAAAAAAGTCTATGATGAGCATAGCAAGGTAGGCAAAAAAGCGGTGCTATTTGTGATGACCGATGATACCAGAAACTGCGATGAAGTGGCCGAGTACATAGAGGCAACATATCCAGAATTAAAAGATTCTACGCTAGTGATTCATACCAAAAACAATGGTGAAATTTCCGAGGTGTAAACAGGTAAGAAAAAAGAGGAATTAGAAGGGTTGCGCAAAGAAGCGAATACTATTGATCGATTTGAAAACAAGTGTAAGGCTATTGTGTCGGTGTTGATGTTAAAAGAAGGATGGGATGTCAAAAACGTGACTACTATTGTCGGCCTTCGCCCTTACTCCGCAAAAAGCAATATTTTACCTGAACAAACATTGGGCAGGGGACTACGTCGGATGTATTGGGGTGAGGATATTCCCGAATATCTAAGCGTGGTCGGCACGGATGCATTTATGGACTTTGTTGAGTCAATCAAAAGCGAAGGGGTTGAGCTGGAGCATAGAAAAATGGGGGAGGGTAGTAAGCCAAAAGCTCCGCTGGTAATTGAGGTTGATCAAGAGAACGTCAAAAAAGATATTGAGAAACTTGATATTCAGATTCCTATTTTAACACCTCGTATTTATCGAGAGTACAAAAATTTATCAGAGTTGGATGTAGCGCATTTTGGCAATCAGAAATTCCCGGTCAAAAAGTTTAGTGAAGAAGAAAAACGAGAGATTATTTTCAAAGATATTTCTACCGGAGAGGTCAACCACATTACGCAAATGGACAGCGATTTAGTGGCCAATTATCAAAGTGTCATTGGCTATTTTACTCAAGTAATCATGAAAGACCTGCGGTTGGTTGGCGGCTATGACATTCTCTACGGCAAGGTAAAGGAGTTTATTAAAAACTATTTATTTGAGCGACCGGTAGAGCTTGAGGATCTTAACCTGCTTCGTAACCTTTCCGAGCTAGAAGTAAGCAAAACTATTCAAGAAACATTTAAGAAGAAAATAAACGATTTGACTGTTTTAGATAAAGGGGAAGCAGAAATCCGCGAATATATCAAGGTAAGCCAATGCCGGCCGTTTGTGGTCAAAGATCAGGGGTATATTGTTCCTAAAAAGAGCCCATTTAATAAGATCATAGGGGATAGCCATTTTGAATTGGAGTTTGCTAACTTTCTTGAGGGGTGCGATGACATTATTTCTTACGTCAAAAATTATTTTGCCGTCCACTTCCGGATTGATTATCGAAACGCAGATGGCGCGATTTCTGATTTTTACCCTGATTTTATCGTCAAAGTTTCCGAAAAAGAGGCTTATATTGTTGAAACTAAAGGGCGTGAGGATTTAGATGACGCATTAAAAATTGAACGGCTAAGGTTGTGGTGTGAGGATGTAAATAAAACTCAAAATAAGATTAAGTACGTGCCACTTTATGTTAAACAAGAAGAGTACAAAAAATATAAACCTAAAAGCTTTGCCGAGGTGATAAGCAATTTTTCATTGGAGTAATAAGTATGTTTTACATAAATAAAATCAAATTAGATTGGTATGGACATTTAGGCTTTGATAAGGAAATGGTGTTTGATTCAGGTGTTAACTTGGTAATCGGGAAAAACGGAAGCGGCAAGACCTCTTTGTTGATAATGATTGATGGCATAGCGAGAAATACGAATAGAGGATTAGATCCTGAAGCGTTAGAAAAATATAAAGAAAATGATGAACTTACAAAGGTCACTTGCAAAGAGTCGGATAACAGCGACTCAATGATTTCATCCCGGAGGCAAGGAAATGCGGGAGCTTGGCAAAACCATCAGGTTTTAGATAAAAGAGTAAGGTTTATAACATCAGACAGAAAAGTCCATATGGCTTCTGCTGCAACCAGCCCCATTCCAGCAATTACGAGAGATATAGCGATACCCGAGCCCGGGGCCGAGATAGATATTTCACTAGAATTTACTCAGGCTATATTAAAAGATTTATGGGAAAAAGTTGAGGAAGTAACCAAAAGCCAAGACATCGCAAAAGAAATTCTTGAAAGCTATAAGGAAGGGTTGATTGACTTTGATAAAGATATAATGTTGGATTTAAAACGCTCTCAAAACCCTATATACTTTACCGATTTTAGAGATCGAGAAATACAAATTGAAAACTTAAGTTCCGGTGAAAAAGAGTATCTTTATTTTTATGCCTTCTTAAGACGGGTTCAAAATGATCGGGACAAGGTTATATTGATTGATGAACCGGAGCTTCACCTTCATAGTAGCCAGCTTAAAAAGCTTTGCGAATTAATATCGGTAATAGGAGAAAAAAATCAGGTCATTATTGCTACACATTCAGGCGAGATTTTGCAGAGCTTCATAATGTCCAACATCATCCTACTAGATAGGGGTAATGTTTCAAATATAAAATCAAGTAGCGACCTTAAAAAGGCTCTTGATAACATAGGACTGCCAGTCGATCCATCTGTTTTTACTGCAAGATGGATATGTGCTGAAAACGAACCAGAAGTTGCTTTGGGAGGGAGTAACGCTCCAACTACTCCAACCGTTTTAGAATGGGTTTTTGGTAAGAGTATAAAAAATAGATACTGGTCGTTTGCTGATAATAGGCGTAGCGCAGAAGCTGTAGTCGAGGGTATAAAAGTCGCCTCTTCAGATCCAGTGCCGATTGAATTACATGTAATACTAGACGGAGATAAGGCTGTTGATTCCGTAGAGAAATATCCACCAAAGGAATCAATTGAAACAGAAAAGGGTTTGTATTACTGGCCGTTTTGGGAAATAGAAAATCTTTTCTTGTTTCCTCAATTGGTTGATAAAATTGTTGGCGCAAAAGAAGGTAAATCTGGCTTTGATCAGTTGTGGGATAAAGTTATAGACCAAAAAGAAAAACTATTTAAAGAAATTCATAAAAGTATAGTTAAAAATCAACTTAGACATTATAGCGTAGACCGGATAATTAAGGGTAATCCATCTGAAGACTTAACTAATTGGAAAAAAGAAATTGCAGGTTTTAATTTTGATGATAAAACTCTAAGAACAGCATTCGATAAGATTATAGATGATAAAAATTGGCAGTGGATTCCGGGAAAAGAGGCGATGGCCTTTTTTTTAGAACTAAAACCGAATTTGTGGGATGAAATAAAAATATTAGTTAAGAACAAAGAATTAAATGCATTGTTTTTACAAAAAGCTTCTATAAAAGAAATAATAGAGTCAATAGTTAGCTATTCTTAATGTCTTGTCTATAACGCATTTTCCTGCATTTCCTTATCCATTAACTCTCTCGCAAGCGAAACGTACCGCGAGGTCATCTTCAAATCCGCATGTCCCATCGCTTCCTGTATTACCCTTAAGTTTACGCCTTTTTTGGCCATCTGCGTCCCGAAAGTGTGCCTCAGCGAATGCACATGCGCGTCTTTAATGTCCGCCTCTTTCAGATACTTTTTAATGATCCATTGATAGCCCTTGTGCGAAATAGGGCTTTTGAATTTGGAGAAAAACAAGGTTTCATTGTCTAGTTCCGGCCGGACCCTCAAGTA
>JAHIZQ010000244.1 GCA_018814505.1 Candidatus Omnitrophota bacterium | reverse complement strand
CAAAACAAAATATCCGGTAAATTTATTAATGCTCGAGCAACCGCCACACGCTGGGATTCTCCTCCGGAAAGCTGTGCTGGCCTATGCAAAACTCTTTTATCCATACGCACAATTTCCAAAAGTTCACTAGCGCGATTCCTGACGGTTTTTTTAGTTTCTTCCCCTCTAATAACAGCCGGCAACATAACGTTTTCCAGTACATTTAACTCCGGTAAAAGATAAAAAAACTGAAAGACAAAACCAAAATACCTATTTCGAATATAACTTCTTCTGTTTTGGGAAATTTCATATATATTCTTTTCTCCCTCAAGCGCCACGTTTCCTGCCGTAGGACGGGTTAATCCTCCAAGTATGTGCAACAGTGTAGATTTTCCGGCTCCGGAAGGACCGTATACATATACTCTCTCACCTTTAGCAATATGCAAGTTAGCATCTTTTACAACGATAACGTCCTTTATCCCCTGTTTAAATATTTTTGTAACATTCTGCGCCTTTAACATCTTTTCCTATTTTTAAATACTCCTGTAATATAAATTTGCCATTCAATGCTTATTCATACCTAATCGCGTCTACCGGATCCAATCTTGACGCTTTCCAAGCCGGATAAATACCCGCGGCTATTGACAAAAACAAAGCAATTGAAATAATTAAAAAAATGTCACTATTTTTTATCTCTACTGGTATTTCGGTAAAATAATAAACATCACTCGGAAACACCGCCACACCCGTAATTTTTTCTATAAAATTACTTACAACATTAATTTTCGTCGCGATGTATAATCCCGCAAAACTCCCTAAGGTTACTCCTGATACACCTATCAACATTCCCTGCAAAATAAAAACCAAACTTATACCTCGGCCATTCGCGCCAATTGCTTTTAAAATGCCAATGTCTCTTGTTTTTTCCATCACCATCATAATGAGTGACCCCGAAATATTAAAACATGCCACCATGATAATAAGACCAAGTATAACAAACATCATTTTTTTCTCCAACGCAAGCGCGGAAACCAGATTGCGGTCAAGATCCATCCACGTTTTGACCATATAGGGATATCCCAAGATAGACTGAAAGTGTTTTTTTATTGCATAAGCTCGGTTTGCATCCGTCAACTTAACACCTATGCCTGTAACGGCATTATCCAATCTGAAAGTCTGTTGCGCGGTTTTAACATCAACCAAAGCCATATTTGCGTCATAATCATACCGCCCCGAATTAAAAGTGCCGACAACTTTTACTTTAGTCCTACTAAAATCTACGGCTGAATATGGCACAAAAATTTCAATCATATCGCCAATATTAATATTTTCGTTTTTCAACAATTCTGTTCCAAGAATTATCGTTCCCGGCCCCAGATTGTCTCCAGATTCTCCCGTGTAACTGATAAGCTTTGTAACTTCGGACTCTTTTTGAGGATCTATACCTTTTAGGATAATGCCGCTTATAGCCTCACCCTTTTTGATGATGGCCTGCCCAGTAACAAAAGCTGAAGCATGTTCTACCCCAGAAACTGCCTCCACTCGCGAGACCAAAGAAGCATAATCTGTTATACCGTCTTCCCGCATTATGATCACATGCGCGTAAGTACCAATTATTTTGCTTTTAACCTCTGAGTCAAATCCATTCATTACGGACAAAACTATTATGAGAGCGGCAACACCTAGAGCAACTCCGGAGACAGAAATTCCGCTGATCAAAGAAATCATGCCTTCTTTTCGCTTCGAGAAAAAATATTTTACACTTAGAAAAAATGTCCACATAATTGTCGTATGTCGTGTATCGTATGTCGTACATCGTATATAGAATTTAAGGCTTTTGAGGCGATATGCTATGTACGACATACAACATATGTAAATTACTCTGGTCGCATATGCGGAAAAAGAATAACTTCGCGAATATTTGCCGAATCCGTAAAAATCATTGCAAGCCGATCAATGCCTATTCCTAACCCACCGGCAGGCGGCATGCCATACTCAAGCGCCCGAATAAAATCTTCATCCATCATTGCAGAGGGATCCGCTTTGACCTGCTCTTCAAATCTCTTTCGTTGATCTATAGGATCGTTTAGTTCAGAATACGCGTTGGCAATTTCCATTCCCCCCATATAAAGTTCAAATCTGTCAGCAATACCGGGAGAATTCTCTTTCTCTTTAGCCAACGGGCTTAGTTCCTTGAACATATCCACAACAAATACTGGGTGTGTTCCTGCCTCGGGTTCAACCAATTCACCCACAATATTAAGAATCTGAGTTTTACTGACTTTATCGCCTTCGATTACAACGCCTTTTGTTTTAAGCTTAGATATCCACTCATTTAAAGGATCACTAACTTTAATCCCAAAATTTGCTTCCATAAGTTCCGCCAATGAAACCCGTTTCCAAACCGTTAAATCAATATCCTTACAGAT
>JAHIZQ010000243.1 GCA_018814505.1 Candidatus Omnitrophota bacterium | reverse complement strand
TAAAGCAAGCTATAAGCGTTATTATGGGCGCTAATATCGGGACAACGTGTACGGCATGGCTGGTTTCGTCTATGGGTGTTTTTAAAATTACCAATTATGCGCTTCCGGTTGTTGGCATAGGTTTTGCCCTGATGCAGTTAGGTCGAAGCAAGAATGTAAGGTTTTGGGGGCAGGTGCTTCTGGGGTTTGGTCTGTTATTTATAGGCCTTTCATTTTTGAAAGACGCGTTTGAACCGTTAAAACAGAGCCAGCATGTTAAAGATATGTTTATCACGTTCAGTGATAATCCTTTGCTTGGCGTTTTAGCCGGAATTATTTTTACAGTGCTTTTACAAAGTTCAAGCGCGACCATTGCGATAGTTCAGATGTTAGCCTTTAATGGGCTTATAAGTTTTTCCGCGGCGATTCCCATAATACTTGGCGACAATATAGGAAC
This sequence comes from Candidatus Omnitrophota bacterium, assembly GCA_018814505.1. Classification (GTDB taxonomy): domain Bacteria; phylum Omnitrophota; class Gorgyraeia; order Tantalellales; family Tantalellaceae; genus JBDRNE01. The sequence goes on along the minus strand of JAHIZQ010000243.1, from coordinate 1,943 downwards.
CACGATTACCGCGCAGTTGGCCGCGATAGGAACAAATCTGAACGCGCGTAGAGCCGCTATGGCGCATACACTGTTTAATGTAATAGGAGTAGGGTATATGCTCTTTTTCGTGTATACGGGTTGGTTTGTAAAGGGTATAAATTTTATTATTCCCGGAGAATTAACCGCGCAAAACATTATGTTTTATATTGCTGTTAGTCATAGCATGTTTAATGTTTGTAACACAATAGTATTTTTGCCGTTTATAGGGTTTCTTGAAAAAATCAGCATTTGGATGGTCCCGAAAAGAAAAGGCGCTGTAGAAATGGGAGCGCAATATTTAGAAAAACATTTGTTGGACACTCCGCCGATAGCCATGCAACAGGCGCGTATGGAAATTGTTCGTATGTTAGGTTTGGCCAGCGAAGCTGTTTCATCCGCGGTTAAAGGCTTTTTTAATAATGACACGAAAACTTTAAGAGCGGTTTCGAATTTGGAACAGATAGTAGACGGCCTTCAATCGGAAATAACTCAATATTTGGTTGAACTTTCGGAACGCGAAATTCCGCAGGAAGAATCAGAAGAATTACCGGTACTCATTCACAGCGTGAATGACATAGAAAGAATAGGTGACCATTCGGAAAACATAGCAGAGCTTCTTGAACGAAAAAAAGATGAAAAACTTTATTTTTCCGAGGAAGCGAATAAAGAATTAAGTGGCATGTGGGGCAAGCTCAGAGAAATGATGACGGAAACAAAATCTGCTTTAAAAGATAATGATGTAATAAAAGCAGGGGATGTGATGGCGCTAGAACAGGTTATAAACAATTTACAAAAGAAACTAAAAGATAGGCATGTTAATAGGCTGAATAAAGGCAGATGTAATTTAAAATCCGGATTAGTTTTTATTGACCTGGTGGACAATTTTGAGAAAATCGGCGATCATTTGACGAATATCGCGCAAGGCGTAATGGGGAAAATGAAATGGCAGGGAAGATAAAAAGTAGTATAACAAAACAACATAGTGGGGAAGGATGGAAATGAAAAACATAAAAATAATAATTTTAACCGTAACTATAAGCGCTATTATAATGCCGATTTCAGGGTTTGCTTTTAGTAATGGGGATGTGCAGTTTTGGAATACAGAAAGCATTGAAACAAACGTTAATGATAAGCTTAAAATAAAAGTGGAAGAAGAACTAAGGTTTGGCGGGGACATTTCAGAACTTTATTATGAACACACAGACGCGGGTTTTAATTATAACGTTACAAAAGGGCTTGATTTCGGATTGAATTACCGGCAAATATGTGAAAAAAAAGACGGTGAATGGAAAAACGAATGCCGCCCTCATGCAAACGTTATTTTTAAGGGTGATTGGCAAGGGGTTAAAATTTCAGACAGAAACCGTTTTGAACTCAGGTGCCCGGAAGATAAGGATGATAAATGGAGGTATAGAAACAAATTATCTGTAACACTTCCCTGGAAGTGGACCAGTTTTGATATTCAGCCCTATTTAGCGGATGAAGTATTTGTGGATTTTCATGGAGACAGGATTACGCGCAACCGTCTTTATTCTGGGATAAAGGCCAAGTTAATGGAACACCTTAAATCAGACATTTTTTATCTTTGCGAATTCAATAAAAGTTCAGATAAAGTGTGGACATATAATAATGTCATAGGACTCAAGATAAAATTGGATTTTTGAATATTTGAATAAGCTTTACCATCTCAAGCAAACGTCTTATCCTAACATATTTCCAATGATTTATAATGTATACAACGGGAGCGAAAATTAACCCAATTGTTAAACAGGAAAAAGCAAGATTGCAATAGATACAATAATATTGAATCGTATTAATTGTCATGTTATACTGTTAGTTTACAAGAAAGACAGATAGTGGGTGTTTATATGCTTTCATCTTTTAGAAAATACAAATTTACCAAATTAATAGCATTAACGGTT
>JAHIZQ010000030.1 GCA_018814505.1 Candidatus Omnitrophota bacterium | reverse complement strand
CCGGCAAATTCCTTTACAACGCTACAAATTCTTTCCACGCGTTCCCTTTCCAACTCCGGAAACATGGGTAAAGAAAGAATCTCTTCCGAACACTTTTCCGCCGCAGGAAACGTTCCCGAAGAATATCCCAAATCTTTATATGCCGGCTGAAGATGAACAGGCATAGGATAATGAATATGCGTAGTTATTCCATTATTCATAAGTTTTTCTTTTAAACCATCCCTATTTTTAGTTTTCACAACATAAAGATGGAATATGTGCTTCGCGTATTTTTTTTCTACCGGCAATTGAATACATGTATCTTTTAATAAATCCGCGTATACTCCAGCAAGCCCTCGCCTTTTTTGATTCCAAGTATCAAGATATTTTAGTTTTACTCTTAAAACAGCGGCTTGAATTTCATCGAGTCTTGAATTAACTCCTTTTTCCACATTGAAATATTTGCTTTTCTCTCCATAGTTTCTCAGCATACATAGCTTGTTTGCTATTTTTTCGCTATCGGTAACAACCATTCCCGCGTCACCATATGCACCTAAATTTTTTGTCGGATAAAAACTGAAACATCCCGCAGTTCCCATTGTACCTGTTTTTTTCCCTTTGTATTCTGTCCCATGGGCCTGGCAAGCGTCCTCAATAACTTTTAATCCGTATTTTTCCGAGATTTTCAAAATAGGATCCATATCAACGGAATTGCCGTAAAGGTGAACCGGAATTATCGCTTTAATCTTAAATTTTGAAAAATTGTTTTGTAAAAAACATTCCAATTTTTCGGGACACAAAGTATACGTATCAGGGGCAATATCAACAAAAAAAGGCCGGCAATTTGCCCAAGTTATTGCGGAAATTGTTGGAAGAGCTGTATTCGGAGTTGTTATAACACCGTCCCCAGGTTCAAGCCCGCACGCAACTAAAGACAAAAATAATGCCGCCGTGCCTGAACCCACACCAACCGCGTATTTTGAGGCGCAATACGCCGCAAACTCTTTCTCGAAACATTCAAGTTCTTTGCCTAAAACAAACCATCCCTTTGTAATAACTCCGTTCACAGATTTATCAACTTCTCCTTTTATCCCCATATACTGCGCTGACAAGTCCACAAAAGGTATACTGCTGTTTTTTTTACCAATAATATTGTTTGTGCTCTTCATAATACCTAACCGTTCTTCCAATTCCTTCCTCTAAAAAAACTTTTGGCTCCCATCCGACAATATTCTTAATCTTCGTTATATCTGAATAAAAATCACCTGGCTCCTGGATAAGTCGTTCTTTTGTAAAGGGAACCATTTCCCAGTCTCCCTTTCCCGCTATTTTTACAATATTTTTTGCTAATTCCAAAAAAGTGCTGGGTTTATTATGCCCTACATTAAAAACCTCGCCATAAGCCTCTTCACACATAGCGCAGGTCAAAAGGGCCCTGACAGTATCTTCAACATACAGAAAATCTCTTAATATCGACCCATCACCAAAAACTTTTATTGTCTTGCCTTCAACAGCCAAACGGACAAACCAGTTTGCTACTCCAAACCGATTATGCCTCATTTGCGCGCGCTCACCATAAATATTAGTCAATCTTAGAGTTATAGATTTAACTCCATGGTTTTCATGATAAATCTTAAATAATTTCTGCACCGTCAAACTTGAAAGTTCATAAATTCCTTTCGGGTTTATGGCCGCGGTTTCTTTGACCGGCAAGCTTGCCGCAGTTCCATATTCTCCACGTGTTCCGGTATAAATTAATTTTGCGGTTTTATTAAAATTTTTGCACGCTTCCAAAAGAACGGCAGACCCTTTTATGTTAATATCAATATCCGGAAAAGGATCCCTAATGCTTAAAACATGGTCATTCTGCCCTGCCAAATGAAAAATAAAGTCCTTGTCCTTTACAATTTTGTTCATTAGAACTGCATCTCTTATGTCACCAAATTCAACTTCTGCTTCCCCCTTTATTGGGTCTATATTGAATTCGTTACCCCCGTGTCCCTCAATAATTCCATCCAGCAAAGTAACCGTCGCGCCTTGTTCAACTAGCCTAATTGCCAAATTTGAACCAATAAAACCCAACCCGCCTGTTATAAGTACTTTTTTGTTTTTGAAAAAATCCTTACATGATATATTATTCATTCGTTTCGCCTGCATAAATTTCCCTAACAACAAATTGCGGCGTCTGATTATTACTCAATAATAACCGCCCAACATATTCCCCTAAAAGCCCTAGCGTTAAAAGCTGTACTCCTGAAAACACCATTACAGCTAACATGAGAGACGTCCATCCCACGGGAACACCCGGATACAATATTTTTTCAATTATCACATAAATGCTTATGAGTATTCCCATTCCACCCAATATTAACCCCAGAAAAACACTTATGCGTAAAGGAATTATCGAAAAATTGACAAACATATTTAGCCACAAATTAACTAGTTTTTTTAACGTATAATTCGATTTGCCGTCTTCCCGCTTCTGATGCTGAGCTTTAATAATTCCTATGTTTCGTGTGCATCTTAAAGCTAATCCGTCAATATAAGGAAACGGTCCTTTATACTTTATTATCTCCCGAACAACAAACGCGCTCAAACACTTAAAACTTGATAAATACAAGTCTTTAGGTTTATCCAGCATTAAATTCGCTATTTTTTCATTAAACTTACTTCCAAAATTTCTAAACCAACTATGACACTTTTTCTCATAACATGTATAAACAATATCATACCCCTTATCCTTCGCTTCCGCAACCAGACGGGGCACCTCACGAGGCGGATTCTGAAAATCATCATCCATAATTACGACATAATCTCCCTTAGCGTAATTCAACCCTGCCATAACCGCGTTATGTTCACCAAAATTCCTGGCAAGATTTATATACTCAACTATCGAAGAATATGCTTCCCGAAGACTAAGACACGCTTCATGACTTTTGTCACTGCTTCCGTCATTGACTAAAACTATTTGAAGACTTACTTCTTTCAAATTTTCGATCAAATTCGGCACAAGCTTCCCAATCGTACTTTCGCTATTATAAATCGGAATAACAATTGTTATCTGCATACTCTCACCTCGTTAATTTTTTAACGTACTGCGTGACACACCTGATACGTGCAATATGTTCAACTTGCCAACCAGCCGACTGGTTCACCGGTTTCCATCGCCTCCATACATTTTTCAAGTTCTTCTTTACGCTCTTTTTCGGCAAGAACCGTCTCACATTTGTTTATTTTTTCTTGCTTCTCTTTACACATATCTTTCTTTTCACCTTTCAAAAAATCATAGATATAATGTTTTAGGGTCCGTCCCAATAGTTCAAAATATTCAAAAAATGTATGCTTGAAATAAAAGATCTTTTTCCCATAAGCTGTAATAGAAAAAATGTAGTGCATAAAAAAGAAAAAATTATTCGGGCTCCAATGTATAAGATGATTTACGATTAAATTTCTCAAAAAAGGTAATTTAACAGCGATTATTGCCAGTTCGCAAAGGTTATATTGGGCATCTTTTTCTTTTTTTGTAAAACATTTTAAAGAACTTGCGTTACGCATACCGTATTCTATATGATTCTGGTTAACATCATACACTCCGATTCTCGCGCAATAATCTCCTAAATCCGTACCAGGATATGGCATAAAAATTGAAAAGTTCGGCATTTCAGGCTTAACTTTTATAGCAAAATCGACCGACGCAATATCATCTTCAAGCTTTGTAAATGGAAGTGCCAGCATTGTGTTAGCGTACACATTGATCTTATGTTCCTTAAAAATACTGAACGCTTTCTCTAAATCTGATTTTTCAACTTTTCGGCGCATCATACGAATTCTTATATCATCATCTGCTGACTCTATTGACATCGCGATAGAAAAACAACCTGCCTTTTTTAAATAAAAAGCCATTTCTTCCAGAT
>JAHIZQ010000242.1 GCA_018814505.1 Candidatus Omnitrophota bacterium | reverse complement strand
CCATCTTTCCCGACTTCATATATACACTGCATTTTTCAAAAATCCGATTGTCTGGAAGGGGCTATTAGCAAGCGTTTCCGAAGATGGACATTTTTAGAGCAAATGTAGTGCCTAGTAAAATAAAAGAGCTTGACAAAATAAGAATTTATGGTATACTTCAGTCATGTTTGTAAGAATAAAAACAACGCCTAATAGTCCCCGAAAATCTGTACAAATCGTGCAATCCGTCCGCAAAGCCGACAGAATATCCCAAAAAATTGTCAGGCATGTGGGCATTGCGCATGATGAACAGGAGCTCAAGCAATTAAAGGATCTCGCCGAATCAATAAAAATCAAGTTAGAAGCGGATAATCAATACCTCTTGTTTGGGCCTGAGGAAATATCTCGACTAAGAACAAAAGAGACAAAGCATGAACAAGAAGAAGATTACAAAGTTAATCTCAAAAATCTCAAAGAAGAACAGCGGGTAGTTAGCGGTATACACGACATATACGGGTCACTTTTTGATAGTCTGGGGTATAAAAATATCATAAAAAATCCAGCCCGATATAAGGCCGACATAAAAATATTCAGGGATATTGTTTTAGCCCGCATAGCTAACCCGCAAAGTAAACGAGCCAGCGTAGATATGCTGGAAGAAGATTTTGGGATAAGCATAGATTTAAACAGGGTTTATCAGATGATGGATAAGCTGGATGAAACGGCTATAGAAAGATTAAACGATCTGGCGTATAAGAATACCAGCGATCTTTTTAAGGGCAAGATAGATGTAATATTTTTTGATTGCACAACACTTTATTTTGAGACCTTTGAAGAAGACGAATTCCGCAAGAATGGATATAGTAAGGATTTAAAATTCAACCAGCCGCAAGTTTTATTAGCATTAATGGTAACCAAAGAAGGATTGCCAGTTGGATATAAGGCATTTGAAGGATCGACGTATGAGGGACATACCCTAATACCCATATTAAAGGAACTAAAGAAAAAATATATCTTAGACAAAGTAATATTTGTCGCGGACGCGGGGATGTTGAATGAACCCAACATAACAGAATTAGAGGCAGAGAAAATAGAATATGTTGTTGGTATGAGGTTAAAGAATTTACCGAAAAAGCTCCAAAGTTGCATTCTCGACCATGGCAATTATAAGGAAGTAAAAGGTATAGAGAAAGATGAGTACAAAATCGGAGAGTTTGAGCATAAAGGGCGCAGGATAATAGTTAATTATAGCGCGAGACGTGCCCGGAAAGATGCCGGAGACAGGGAGAAAGCCGTAGAAAAGCTTCGGAAGAAGTTGTTGAAGCAAAAGAATCCAAAAGAGTATATGTCTAATTATGGAAATAGAAAATATCTCAAAGTAGATGGAAACGTAAGCATAGAGCTTAACGACGAAAAAATTGAGAAGGCCAGTCGATGGGATGGACTACATGGAGTTGTGACTAACGCGGAGAATTTGTCTGAACAAGAGATATTAAAACAGTATAACCATCTCTGGGAAGTTGAGAACGCGTTTCGAATCACAAAGCATGATTTAAAGGTACGTCCGGTCTTTCACTGGAAACCGAGAAGGGTAAAAGCTCATATAGCTATAGCTTTTGTCTCGTATTCAGTAGTAAAATATCTTGAATATAGAGTAAGATTGCAACATCGCAAGATGAGTCCGGAAAAGATAAGACAATGTTTAGTACGAGTTCAAACCAGCGTTTTATATGATAATGTAAAAAGAATTCGGTATGGACTTCCGTCGAGGATAACTCAGGACGCTAGAAAAATATATAAAATTTGTAATGTTACTCAAAAATTAACACCATTTATTATCAAAAAAATGTAGTGCCTTGACAAACCGGCAAACCCCTTATTTTACTGGGAAACTTGAAATTTATGTATGAAGTCGGGAATTTATCCACCAGATTGTTTTCTAAAGTAATTGATGATTTTTTTGGGGTGATAAAGAGTTTTAGTAACGAAAGAATATCGCCCGGCCTATTATTAAAAGGCGTGGCGGTAAGTAAAATGACTATTTTATTGCGGCAGATATTCTTTAAGGACTCGTAATCCTTTGTGTCCTGATTTCTAAAACGGTGCGCTTCATCAACGATCACCACTTCAATATCTTTGTGTTTGTTTACAAAATTAGCAATATTCTCCAAGTCGCCAAGGGACCAAACCTCCCATCCTTCTTTTGAAAGGCCAAATTCTTCCACATACTTTTTCCAGCCAGAATTCTTATTCCTATCACCGATAATGCCGGGAGGGCAGATAACAATACCTCGCTTTTTAAGCTCTTTGGCAACCGAACAAGCAACAACTGTCTTACCTAAACCGACAACATCCGCGATAACCACACCGCTATT
>JAHIZQ010000241.1 GCA_018814505.1 Candidatus Omnitrophota bacterium | reverse complement strand
CTTCTTACACATGAAGATTTGAGAGACGGAACGCGTAAAGATATTTCTTATACACTTCGCGCCGATGGTAAAACGCTTAACGCTTTTGAAACCGGGCTTGACGCAAGAGGCCGCGAATATATAAGAATCTCAGTTGTCGACGGAACAGGCAGGTGTCTTGAAAGCGTGTGTACAATTAGTCAAACTGGGAGGGCAAGCGAAACGTTATACTCATGGGAAATAGAAAAAGATAAAAACGAATATTCTTATAAAAACGCGTATGGAGAAATAATTAACGTTGAAATCCCAAAAGATGTCGCTATCCCTGAAGGGTGCAGATTGTACCATAAAGTAGGTTATTCTGAATATCTCGGCGCACCGCTCTATGAAGAAATAGGTATTCTTAAAAACAATCCTGTTCATGAGGACAAAGATGAATTTGTATACGCTTATGCTCTCGATAATATCGAGAAAACAATTACAAAATCTTGGAACGAATATAAAGGTGACAAAAAATATATCAACGTAACTGTCGAAAGAAATCATACATTTATTCTGAGAGAACAATATGAATACATAGACTCATATAGATGGGATCTTGTGTTTTCACAGCGCTACGATGACGCGTTAAGGAATATAGTAAAGGATAAGCAGGACAACCTTTTTATTTTAACGGATCATCGTGTGTCCAAGTACGACCAGTATGATGTGACTTTAAGAGATGGGAGTGAAAGGCGATACAAAGATGTTATTGTAAGCGTGGAAACAAGAACAAATCTCAACAATAACGGCCTGTATGACGCGTCTTTAGGGCGCCAGACAATTACTACAAATATTATGAACGCGCGTACCAAACTTCCGCTTTACAGTGTAACCGTAGAAGTGCCGTTAACTGACACGATAAAAGAGTCTTTACAATTGGACGCTCCAAAAGAAAAAAAAGATAAACTTGCATCTACTTTCCTGTCAATTTTGACAAAAGAATTGGAAAAACAGGCAAGTATACAAGAGCCTGCCAATAGCGTTATGGTTGCTTCGAACGGGGAACTCACCGGATTAATGAATTTATCGTCTGAGAACGCGGTTTCAACAGTTATGCCCACAGGCTTTCGCTGGGTAATGGCACAAGTTTTAAGGCTTTTCACCTGGTGTATAAATATCATCACGTTACCAAAGAAAGTCAGTGCCGCTGATTTTCCGGTATTTGTTCACAAGACCGATTCAACTGTCGCGTTTATGCCAGCGCCCGCTCTAGAGCCGGATGATAAACAAACAGCTAGTCGGTTTGTGTGCAAGGAGGAGGTAAGTGATGACATTCAAGGCACGCATGGTGAAAGAAAAGGAACTACATTTGAATATGATGCTAAGGGCAATGTTGTTAGGATGACAAAGTATCGTTATGACGCGTATGGAAAAATCCTATCAAAATACATAGAAGATTACAAGCGAAACGAGACGGTAGACTTCAAATACGATCGCGGTAAAAAAGAAATGTACGAAGTATTGCGCCGCGCGGACAAAAAAATAAAAAGTAGTGAACTTAAAGATAAAGCCCAAGTAGTATCCGAAAGAACATATTATGTGTTTCGCCATCCTTATCTTGATAGGAAAGATGTTTGGACCGTATTGAGGGAAAAATCTCAGCAGGAGGAAAACATCTATGGATTTGGTAAAGAACTTGTAATGGGGCCGAGCTTTTTTAGCGGCAGGTTTTTGACAAAAACCATAAAACCACCTGTTAAAGGTGTGCCGGATACGCTTATTAGTTACGAATATAAGCGCGTAAAAGGCGATACAATAACCCTTCTTGAAGATTTGAAAAATAAAGAGGATCTTAAAGGAAAGAAAAATTTGGTAATAAAGAATGTTCCTTCAGGTACATGGAAAGCTCTTGCCACGGTTACTGATTCCAATGGCAACATTTTAAAAGACGAAGCATTTGAATTTTATCTTTTTGACACAGAAGTCCTGAAAGAGACCAAATGGATAGCCGCGAAAGTTCTCGGTAAAGAAATAGATTTTGATGTGCCAGCTGAACGCTTTTTAGCTAACGCGTTATATATGTACAAGTTTTTTACGGGAATAGACGATAAACAATTTAATACGTTTGTTGAAAAAGTATCCAGCATGGTCG
>JAHIZQ010000240.1 GCA_018814505.1 Candidatus Omnitrophota bacterium | reverse complement strand
CTTTGTAAATTCAGTTTTTACGTGTAAGGGTTTATGCTTAAGTTCTACCTGCGTTATAATTTCAAATGCCTCTGATATTGTCTGGACACCTTTTACTTTGGCAATAAATTCACTGATATTTAGCTTTATAACCATACCGGATGAAAGATTGGTTATAACTGCTGTATTTTCAGCCAGAACGAGCAGTACATTATAGTCAACGCCTGTGGAAGAGTGAATTACAAGACTAACTTTGTTTACAGCATTTTGGAAAACAGTTTTTAATTCCGCAGAAACGTGTTCCAGGGTTTGAGCGGTTATTTTTTCGGTTCGTGCCGCAAAAAGCGAAGATGTTTCGATATTATTGATACTACTGATTACATGCTGGATTGTAACAACTTTTTTATTTAAAACGCCCATAAGCACAATCATATCAAACTGCACGGTTAAACCTATATCCATGTTGGTTATTGTTAGAATGTCACGCGCTATATTCATATTTATTTCATACGACGCGTTGTTATATTGAATGGTAGCATTAATGGTTTTTACGGCTTCTTTAAATTCAGCGCGCATATTGTTTAGGGCTTCGTCAAGCATGTTAGCCTGCGCGGTGTCGGTCAAAGTTAAAGTAGATTTTTCTGATACATTTGCCACGTTCGCGAATCGCGTTAATACGTCTTTAACGCCTACAACCGGGTTATTCAACAGGTTTGCAAGTATTCCCATATCAAGTTCCAGGCTTATCCCAACATCAATGTCTTGCGACGAAGAAAGTGTATCTTTTTCTTCCGCATTACGCGTTAACGCGCGCTGAGATTTTTCAATTTGCGTGATATCCGCGGTGCTTTCAGTGGTTTTAGCACGTTTTGCAGTTTGCTGATCGCTTACAGTAAGTTTTGTTAGGTTCAGTATGCCGGTTGCAAGGGACATGTTTACCAGGTATTGCGTATTTCCCTGAACTACAATACTGCTTACAGTTTTAACAGCGCTACCAAATTCTTCGCGGATACTTTGAACAGTTTCATCGAAAAACTTAGCGGTAATTTGGTTTTCCTCGGATAACATTTCAATCTCTTGCCTCGCGGATCCAGTCAGGACGGTGGTTATAGGCGCTTCCGTTATTTGACCAAGTGTTCGCGCGTTTGGGGCAAGTTGCCCAGGGAAAATGTTTTCGGCAGTTGTCAAGGAGCCTTTCATTATGTCCATTAGCGAGGAAACATCTTTTGTGAGAGTCTCTACATCCCGGTATGAAGAAATATTCATGTTCACGCTTAGGTGTGTTGCCAGGCTTGTTATGCGCAAAGTGTTTTGAGTGATATCTGCCGTAACTTCGTATAACGCGTTTTCGCTCGACAGAACGGCCGTTCCGGTTTTTGTTTCTTTGTTTTCTTCCGCGCTTTTTACCGCGGCTCTAAGCCCTTTTTCAACCTCGACATCTTTTCCCTGCCGCGGGGTTACTTCTACCGAGCCTATTTTATTCGCTAGCGCGACCGAACCTATGTCTTTAAGAATAAGGCTGGTTATATTCCGAACTTCAGGTGTTAGAGCTCCTAACTCGAACGATTTTATAAGTAATTGTTCTACCACATTAATACTATCGGCAGTTAATGTTTCAGATGTAAGCCCGTTATTAAGGGATTCAGCGCAGTTTTTCGCGATAATACTAACAGCGCGCATTACGGCTTCTCTTTGCATGAGAGACGCGTTAGCATTCTTAAATTCATGTTCCACACTTAGCATAATTCCTTCAACAGTCGCGATAAAAACTTTGTCATTAAGGCGCTTAACTTTTGGCGCGGCTATATTCGGAACGTTTATTTGAGACAATGAATCTTCCAGCAAATTAACGCTTTTTGAAAACGCGCCATATAAAACGTCTCCTAAAAGACTGCGTACCGCAAAATTTCTGATTGGCGCTGAAACAAGTGAGAATAATCCGATATTGAATACGCCGTGTGCCATCCGGTAAGGAAGCACTTCATGTTCTAAGACAGCCTGTTTATCATTAACGCTTAGGTCGGAAAACGCGCTATGCGTCCAGCCGGTTGATTTCGCGGCTTTGCCTTCAATCCCAGCAGTTTGCAGTCTTAAAGCGAAGTTCGCGAGTTGCCTGCCAAGAGTAAAAGAAAGACCTGCTAAACCGCCGGCTAACGCGGCAGTACCTACCGCAAGTATACCCGCGCCCATGAACGCGGTAAATCCAAGAACGCCTGCTGTTAGCCCCATCGTGCCGCCTGCCAGATTAAAGCCTTTTGCCGCGCCAAGCACTTCTTGAGTTGAGAGCGCGTGAGTCTTTGCCAAGTCAGCCGTTTCCAGGAGTTCTCCCCAGACATCTGCTGGCATAAAATTATCAGGCGTGGTCCCGATATTTGAAAGCCTGGTACCTACATTATCGACCGAGTCAGGACCGGCGCTTTGACTTTTAGCGATTACGGTTGACTGCATCTGGTCAATACTCATATTATAGTTTTCAAGGTACTGGTGCAGTAACTTGACAGACTCGGTTCCTTCTTGCAAGTCCGCGCCCCAGCCGCCTTCTGCCTCAATATTTTCTGCCAATTTACCTTTTGCCACTTCGCTCGCGCGTATGTCGTCAATATTAATATAGTGATGAATGTCGCCGTCCAGCCTGCCTTTGGCGTTTATTCTTTGTTCTTGCTGTATCATTGAACTGGAAGTTCCGACTTCTGTTGTAAAAAGATGGACATGGGTAAATTTTTCGCCGTTCTCTCCGGCTAATATGTATTTGTCCCCTGTGCGACCTTTACTTTCAAAAACGTTTGAGCCGGTTATGAGTTTTGCCACAAGATGTATTGAATTCCCAAAATTAGTATAATCAGCGATCCCGCTTTTAATGCATGTTTTAAGGTCGCTTGGGTTGTCATAAACGTAGATATCCCTGCCTTCCGAGGTTGTATAATGGGTTCTCGAGCCCATACCAAGGTGTTCTTCCAGGCCGTTATTTAACCCCAACTGATTAAGGGCTTTTATGATCTGGTCTTTAGGTCCAAATGCTCCGACAACAAGTTCATTTGGCGTGTCTTGAGCGGTTAACTTAATGTCCTTCCAAAATTCTTCATACCTTGAATTAGAATTTTCGCAAATATGATTGTGAGCAATTTTAGACCAGTCACTCTTGGCAATATCTATTAACCCAAAACCTAAGGCGTTCATAATATGTTTACATCCTTCAACCGTGCCTGTCATGCCTACGGTAATGCCTTTTTTTGTGGCAGAATATTCGTTTATATAGTCTAGCGCCAGCACAATGTTAGCTCCGCCTTCGCTTACTGAGAGAAACGCGTTAAGCGCGCGGTTCATTTGTATAGTTACATCTTGTTCCGCGGTGTGGTCGTACAAAATCTGACCCAGATGATGCAGTGCCAAAGCTTTCCAAGGATTTCCATAATGCGTGTCTTTCATGTCATTACTTGAGTTTCTGTCATAGAGAACGTAACCCAACATGCCGTGTTCGTCCGGAACCAGTCTATAGGTATCTCTTGAGTTTTGATCCCAGCCGAAAATTTCGGGCGCGTGATTCAGATAATTTGTAAGAATTAGGGTTGCCATGCCTATTCCGCCCACATTATCAATTACATCGCTATCAATGCTTTGCAATACTTGATTTTTCACCGTTTCGGGGTTTTCTAGGTACTTCATGCAGGTGTAATCATCCGTGTCAAAATGAGTTTTGTTACCGTCCGGTTCTTTCAAGTAATCGTGCATAATCTTACTCGCGGCTTCTGTAAGTTTGTGAACGTCAGTAAGCTTGCTTTGCAAGGCTTTGTCTGTTCCCTTAAACACGTCGTGTATTGTGCTGTAAGTGAGGTTCACAGTCTGAAGAACCGCTTCAACTTCGTCTATATTACAAAGGTTAAAATTTGCAAGGCTTTCCTTGTTATGAAAATATAAAGCCAAAACAGTTTGCGCGTCTGCCACGAACACGCCTGTTTTTGTGGGACTTAAATCCGAAGGTTTTTCTATAATGTTAATTTCACCCAAATTGCCCTTGTCATTGCTAAATGCTGTATCTTTCGTCTGGCCGATTGATCTTTGCAGGCTTAACAAAAGAGGATTTTTAAATTTTTCATTTTCTTTTTCATAGTTAAAACCTTGTTTCACGTTTTCGGCTTTGTCTATAACAATGAGTATTCTCAGGTCGCTAAAACTATTTATGTTACTGGGTCCGTAATTTATCATATAGGAACCAAACGCTTTTACCAGGGCAATGTTTAGAAGTGTTTTTCCTTCGCCGCAGGGGATTGTAAAAACTTGTGACTGAGCTATATCAGGATTAATCGCGTTATCAATCGCGACTTTTGTCGCGCCAATCAGGCCTTGAAGCTGATAGCTGACTGCTTCCGACTTGGTTGGCCCTTCGTTAAGAATAGAGTCTTTCTCTATCCTATACACTTTAATACCATGAAGGGGGGTAGAACAGTTATAAATATCGACAAGCGCTTCGATTACAGTGACAAGCACATGAATATAATGGTCACTTATATCAACCTTGGCCGCGTTCAATGTTTTGATGAGTTCACCTTCTACAGCAGTTCTAAATTCCGCTGTACCAGATTGATGTGTTGTGATATTATGCGCCTGAATAAATTTTTGATATACATCAAAAACAGGGTCTTCTACCGACTTAACAAAATCCATTATGTCTTTTTGAGTAGAGAGCAGTTCTTTAGTAAGGTTTTCTATTGTTTCTTGAGTTTCCGTATCGGTTACGGGTTTACTTTTTGCTTTGTGTAAAAAGCCTTCGCCAAGAGTGTTTCCCATAAGGAGATCATAGTCTGTCAGGCCTTTGTCCTTAAAGTATTCCGCGAATGATTTTTCAATTTGATGTTTAGACGTTAATACTGTGACCGGTTTGTAGCCGGGTATGTTAAAAGCATATGTGTTTACACCAAACGCCCAGCTAAGTAATTTCTGAAGCGGACTTGCGTTATCCGAATCACTGTCTTGTATTGCTTTGCCAAGAATCAGTTTGCTAGCGGCAACTTCGGACACTTTTTGCCATGTTTTAGCGGTTTCGGCCCTAACATCTTCCGCGGATTGCCCGTCATGCGGCTTATATTTCTCCGCGGCACCATTTATTACCCCGTCATACCCTGCTTTGCCTGTGTCTATTATTGCCTTTTGGGATGTGGGAGAATCCAAGAGGGTTGTTATCGCATTAAGGGTCTCTTGTTCCATCTGCGCAACCATCTTAAATACCCCGCCCATTCCCGCGTCAATTAGCCAAGATATAACGTGCGGCATTGTAAAAAGAAGAGCCCAACTAAAAAACGTAACAACTGGTGAAGAAAGTCCAATCCCGCCAAATTGTTCAACCCCGTATTTATTTGTCTGACCGATAAGGTCTAGCGCGGCGTGATACCCTTCCACTAGAAATACCATTTCAAACTTACTCGCCATAAGCTTAAACCCCGCGATCAAAAATCCCTCTGAAGGCGCGAATATTTTTTTTAGACCTGTTGTAACAAAGTTTAAAACGCTTTTTAAAAACGTCGTGTCACCGGCAGGCGTTACCAGGCCGAATAGTGAAATAAACGGTCCCATAAAAAAGCCTTTTTTAAACCCGTCAAGCATGGTAAGCACAAGTTCTTCTCTGCCGGCTCTACTCCAGTAACGATGTCCGCCTTTTGTGTAGAAGCCGAATTGATGCAACCAACCGCCCACAACATTGAATAATAAGCTTATATGTGTCCACATAAACGCGCCTTTCCACATGGCGGTGAGAATAGTACTTGTGGACGAGGTAAGTGCACCTGCGTTAGCGCTAAGAGTGGAAAGTTTTTGTATGCCCATATATGTTCCGGGCATAAAAAGGTACGACGCGAAAATTCCGATAAGCGCGCCGGAAAGGGCGCTTGTATAAAAGTTTCGCCTTACTTCCGAGTTTTGGAAGAAGTTTGTTAAGTCAAGCCTGCCGGCAATTACGTCGCCTATGACGAACCCGAGAGCGCCCAAAATTCCCGCATTAGCAAATACGCCGGCAAAAAACATAACACTTTGAGTTGATAGCGTTGATAAAGGCGCCGTTACTCCCAGTTTTGTCGCTGACATGCCCAGGTCTAATGAGCCCATCGCTATAAGTCCAATAACCGCGCCTTTTATAAAGTCGCCCAAAACTTCCCGACCGGTTATATTTCGCTTTAAGGCGCTATCGGTTTGCTGGAGGTTTGACAAAAGAATTCGAGCATGCTGAACTCCGACAAAAATTGCGCCGCCGCCAATAAATCCAGCAGGATACTTACCAAGCCCGAGCCATTTACCAGCCTCAGAAATAAACGTGCCAATTGACGTGGAGTTTGCCAAAATTTCCAGGCCTCCGGTAAAAAGAACAAACTTTGCCGCCATACTCGCACCGTTTTTTAGATAACCCATATCAAAAGTGTCATCTTTGCGGTTTTGTCCTATGTAATCAAGTAATGGCCTTCCGTTTCGCCAGTTTGAATTAACTTTCCCCAAACCATGTATTAAAACGCCTGCAGTCAT